>DASVHB010000636.1:0-5876 GCA_036379195.1 Pirellulales bacterium | reverse complement strand
GGCGCTCTTAGAGCGCCTGCGGAACGAAGAAAAGATCAACACGGCCACCCATGCCCTGGGCCTGCTTCTGAGCCTGATCGGCGTGCCCTGGCTGCTTTCCACCGCCGGTCGGACGGGCGACCGCTTGCAGTTGCTCGGATGCGGCGTTTACGGGGCGGCGTTGGTGGCGGTGTACGCGGCCTCGACATTATCGCACGCCTTTCAACGGCCTCGCCTGCGGCATCTGTTTCGGGTGCTCGACCAGGCGTTCATTTTTCTGCTGATTGCCGGCACGTTCACTCCACTGTCGCTCAGTTATCTGCGGGGCGGTTGGTGGTGGTTCTTGTTTGGCCTGGTGTGGGGCATTGCGCTGTTCGGGTTCTTCTCGAAGGCGGCCTTCGGCCACCAGATCGACGCCGTCTCGACGGTGCTGCACGTCACGCTGGGCTGGTTGCCGGTGGCGGCCCTGAAACCGATGATCGGCCTGGTGCCCAGCGGCCTGCTGTGGGCGATGTTTTACGGCGGATTGTGTTACACGGTCGGCACGTTCTTTTTGCAGCGCGATGAGCGAGTGCCTTATTTCCACGCCATCTGGCACCTGCTGGTAATCGCCGGCAGCGTGTTTCACTTCCTGGGCATCTGGCAATACTGCACGATTGCGCCCGGTTGAAATCACCGATCGCTAATCCGGAAAGCGTCTGTTCCTCCAGTATCCCGGACGACGACTGGTGTGCGCAACGGCCGAGATTCTGACGATGGATCCCTCTTGTCGATAGACAACGACGTAGGGAAACTGCCCGACGCGAACAGCACGACGCCCGTGCATGTAAAGGGCCGCGCGCTCCGGATGAGCGGCGACTGTCGCGAAAGCCTCATCGAGCGCAATGATAAATCATCCGCGGCTGCCGAACTACGTTGCGAATATCACGAGATCGCGCCAGCAATTCCGGAGTTGACGTCCGGATGGAACTCAAGGTTCGACCTTGCCATGCCGAGCTTCCTGCATGGTTCGCCTGATGTCATCCAATGTGAGTGGTTGAACTTCGCCGCTGTCGAGCTCTGCATCGCGCCGGTCGAGTTCTTCAGCCCACGCTTGTTGCCACCCTACCTCGGTTTCCATCACATCGACGCTGGCGTGCAGTCGATCCGCCAGGATTTCGCGATCGCGCTGCGGCAGGCGCAGCGCAGCATCAAGCAAATACTTTCCTTCCGTACTCATATCCCAAGTGTCGAGACTCATTGCGAACTCCCACAGCTATCGGTGACCGACCACATTTTACACCGTGGAGGTGCTACCGTCGAATGCCGTCTTGGAGAGAGGAAAGTTTGCATCGCGAAACGTCTCCTAGTTCAAGCATAGCACCGCGCAGCGCCAACCAGAGCGTCTGCCCAAACAAGACGAATCAAGTCGCATTTCTCAAGTTGAACGCCCGGTTGCTTCTTTTCGCGTTTTGGCGCGCGACAACATGGGTCGAGGCGTCAAACCCGCATACACGCCGGCGGCGTGAAGTCGCCGAACGGCGGTGGTCACCCGCAGCGATCGAGTGATGGCTTCGGTCAAGTCGGGCGGCAATGCTTCTAAGAACCGAATTTCGCCCGATTGATGAATGGCCACCACGCGACCATCGAGCACGGCCAGGGCATTGCGCGTTTTGGCCGGCACGCGCGGTCCCGAGGCTAAGATGCCCGCCAGATTCAACGGATCGGCCGCTGAGACGATGATCCATTGCCCGGTCGGCCCGGCTTCGCGGACTCGGCGCAGATCTTCAATGGCCTCGGGCATGGCGAACTGCTCGCCGGCCACGCCCGATACAAAGCGTCCGCCGCGCACACGTCCCTGGGCCTCCCAGCGACGATAGAGCCGGGCTAGTTCGCCCCAGGCGGGCGCCACGGTTTCCCGCGCCAGCAGGTCGCGAAAGATCACGCCATACCGCCACAGCAGAAGCTGAGCCCAATGTTCGATGCGCTCGGCGAGATCGACTTTCGGCAGCCAACCAGGAAACCGCGACCAGCGGCCGCCGCCGGGACGCGTAGCCGCGGGAACTCGCCCGCGGGCCGGTCGACGCGGTCGCGCGCCACCCCGTTTTGGCGAAACAATCGCCCGGATGGCCGCGAAACCGTCGGCGGTCACTAAACCAAGCGCCGCCAGCTCACCCAGCGCTTCTTCAAGCTGCGTGGGCAGCAGGTCCGTAGCGCTGGCCAGGTCGTGCAAGAACAGCGCCCCCCGATGGGTCAAGGCTTCGAGCACCGCCTGCGCGTTGCCGCTGTACGTCGGGCTGTCCAATCTGATAAGGTCGTTTGTCTCGGCCTCAGGCTGGGACGCCTGA
Source organism: Pirellulales bacterium (assembly GCA_036379195.1). Classification (GTDB taxonomy): domain Bacteria; phylum Planctomycetota; class Planctomycetia; order Pirellulales; family JAICIG01; genus JAICLL01. The sequence continues at coordinate 3,570 of DASVHB010000636.1, read as the reverse complement.
ACGACCCCGCGGTCGGGCGGCAACAGCCACTCCAGGTTGGCACGCGAAGCCAGCGCGATGGGCACCGCGCGATGCAGAGAACCCGAAGACGGCCGTTGCTCGAGCCAGCGGCGCGGCGGCTGCAAGCGGCCCCAGGCTACCTCGCCGCCCAAGGAAAGCTCGTCGAGCCAGGCAGGGTCGTAATCGACCAGCCGGCCGGGCAATAAATCGCGCTCCCATGCCCCCGCGGGCGCTTCAAATCCTTGCAGTTGGCCGATCACTTCCCGCAGCCCGAACCGGCTTAAAAGATTTTGGCTGGGCAGCAGGTGCTGATGCGCGAGCAAGAACCGCCAGAAATCACTGGGCGAAACGGGCTGAACTTTTTCGCGCGCGGTCGTTAGCGTCAGCCGGTGGATTCGCGCGAGTAGTCGCCGGTCGCACCATTGCGTTTCGGGGGCGCCGGGCGTAAAGCGACCGCGCAAGACGGCGCCCTCGCCCTCTAGCACCTCCAACGCCGCCGAGACCATTTCCGCTCGCAGCCCGAGCAGCACTGCGATCGCCGCGGCCGTCATGGGGCCGCGGCAGGCGGTTTGCCCGCGTACCAACTCGACCGCGCCGGCGGCAGACTCGTGCGCGCCTTGCATCGCTGGGGGAAGTTGCAAGGCCGGCTCAACCGTCGCCGTGGGGAAAGCCGCTTGCACCAGCGAGAGCCGTTCGGCGGCTACCCAGAGTTCCGGCCCTTCGGGAACGAACAGCCGCGTGGCTCTCCCCGCTTCGACTAATGCGGCGAACCATTCGGCCCAGGGCTGACCATCGGCCGCGGGCCAGGCCGCGTGCGAAAGCAAGCAATCGTGCAATTCGTCGGCGTCGCGCACCACCGGCCAGGCCTCGCGCGCGACGCGCTCGATGGCCTCCGGATCGAGCCGCGCCAAATCGTCCCACGACTCGCGGTCGGTCGTGCGCCGCGTGGCTACCGCCCGCGCCCGGCGCTCCTCCAGCGGCGCATCATCGAGAAAGGCGTAGACATTGGCGTTGAGAATCTCGTGGCTGAACGGCGACGGCTCGTAGGTGTCTTTGCCGATGATTTGCGTCTGACCGTTTTCCAACAGGTCCAGCAGCTCAAGCCAGCCGTCGATGTCCATCGCCTCGTGCAGACAATCGTGGACGGTTTGATTGATCAGCGGGTGGTCGGGCACTTCAATGTCGCCGGTCACGTTTTCCTGGCAAGCCGTCTGCGCCGGAAACACCGCGGTGAGCAGGTCGTCGGCATGGAATCGCTGCAAGGGCGGCGGCACTTTTTTGCCGCCGCGCTGCCGCAGAATGGCCAACGACCGCGTGGCGTTCCAGCGCCAGCGAATCTGAAACATGGGCACCGCCAACAGCGCCTGCACCAGCAGCGCCTGGGCGTTCTGCCGGTTGAGCATGCGAAACATCTGGTCGAGCGGAAAGCTGTGTTGCGGCCCGAGCGAAAGCACAATGCCATTGTCGTCGGCGCTGGCTTGCAGTTCGAAGTCGAAACTGCGGCAGAACCGCTTACGGAAGGCCAGCCCCCAAGCACGGTTGATGCGGGCGCCAAACGGCGCATGAATGACAAGCTGCATGCCGCCCGAATCGTCAAAAAACCGCTCGAACACAACTTGGCGTTGCGTGGGCACCACCCCCAGCGCGGTCACTTGCGATTCGACATAGCGCAGCGTTTGCTCGGCGGCCCAGGGCGACGCGCCGCATTCGCGTTGCAGCCAATCGAGCGTGTCTTGGCGCGATGCATTGCGTACCTTCTCCGCCAATTCTTCTCGCAGCGCAGAGACTTCGGACGACAGCTCGATCGTTCGGCCGGGCGCCTCCCCAAGCCAGAACGGCACGGTGGCCGGCGCTGCATGGGCATCTTCGACCACCACCTCGCCGCCGCGCACGTGCAGCACCCGCCACGATGTATTGCCCAACAGAAAAACATCGCCCTTGATGCTTTCGATGGCAAAGTCTTCGTTGAGCGTGCCGACGAACGTGCGATCGTCGCGCGTGACCACACGGTAATCGGCGGTCTCGGGAATCGCTCCGCCCGAAGTCAACGCCGCCAACCGGGCCGAGCGGCGGGCCCGCAAGCGGCCATGCACCTGATCGCGATGCAGATACGCGCCTTGGCGAGTTCGACGGCTGACGCCTTCGCTCAGCATTTCGACGACCGAATCAAAATCGGCGCGGCTGAGATTGCGATACGGCCACGCGCCGCGGCAGAGATGATACAGATCGTCTTCAGTCCACTCTTCGCCCGATACCGTGGCCACGATCTGCTGCGCCAAAATATCGAGCGGAGCTTGTGGTATCTCGATGCGATCGAGCCGGCGGCCGCGTACCGCGCGAATCACCGCCAGGCATTCGAGCAGCTCGTCGCGGGTGAGCGGAAAGAGCCGCCCGCACGGCACACGCCCGATCGAATGGCCAGCTCGTCCGACACGCTGCAAGAAGGTGGCGATCGACCGCGGCGAACCGATCTGGCAAACCAGGTCGATATAGCCCACGTCGATGCCCAGCTCCAGCGAGGCGGTGGCGACAATCGCTTTGAGCTGGCCCGATTGCAGCCGCTTCTCGGCCGAAAGGCGGATTTCTTTGGCTAGGCTGCCATGATGGCTGGCCACGGCTTCTTCGCCCAACAACTCGCGCAGACGATAAGAAACTCGCTCGGCCAACCGCCGTGTATTCACAAAGATCAATGTGCTGCGATGGGCGCGGATCAGTTCCGCCAACTGCTGGTAAATCTCATCCCAGGTTTCATGCGAGCAAACCGCCGATAGCTCCGAGCCGGGCACTTCGATGGCCACGTCGAGCGAGCGCAAATGCCCGGCGTCGACGATGCTACATGGCAAGGGCGAGCTCTCCATTTCGTGATTGCCTACCAGAAAGCGGCCGATTTCCTCAATCGGGCGTTGCGTGGCCGACAATCCGATGCGGGTCAGCGGCCGCGGACAGAACGCCGCCAATCGCTCGAGCGAGAGAGAGAGGTGCGAGCCGCGCTTGTCGCGGGCCAGCGCGTGAATCTCATCGACGATCACCGTGCGGACCGTGCGCAGCATTTCGCGGCCCTTGCCCGACGTCAGCAGCAAGTACAATGACTCGGGCGTGGTGACCACAATGTGTGGCGGGCGGCGCACCATCGACTGCCGCGCCGAGGCTGGCGTGTCGCCGGTGCGGACCATCACTCTCAATTCGGGCAGCGCATGACCGGCGGCGCGCGCCGCCTCGCTGATCTGGGCCAGCGGTGTTTCGAGATTGCGGTGAATGTCGTTCGACAGCGCTTTGAGCGGCGAAACGTAGACCACTTGAGTTTCGTCCGGCAAGTTGCCATCGATCGCCTGCCGCAACAAGCGGTCGATGCACACCAAAAAAGCGGCCAGCGTCTTGCCCGACCCGGTGGGGGCGGCGATCAGCGTATGCCGATCGGCCATGATCTCGGGCCAGCCCAGACGTTGAGCATCGGTTGGTTCGCCAAAGCGCGACTGAAACCACGCGGCGACGATCGGATGGAACTGCGAGAGCATGTGGCTGAGCGACAAATGAGAAGCCGTGACACTAACCCGAAGCGCCAGCGAGGCG
>DASVHB010000635.1:0-10897 GCA_036379195.1 Pirellulales bacterium | reverse complement strand
AGCTGGTCGGCTACGATCAGCAGATTTCCGGCGGCGTGTTCACGTTTGGCGGCACCGGCTGCATGCTATATGGCGTGAAGGTGGGGCTGGAAAAGGCCCTGCCCGGTACGTTGCAAACCGGCTTGCGGCAACCCGCCGTGGTGCTGGCCTCCGACCAAAGTCACTACTCGGCCTTGAACGTGGCCGGCTGGCTGGGACTCGGCCAAGAGCACGTCATCCGAGTTCTCACGCACGACGACAACTCGATCGACCTGGCCGCGCTGGGCGACGCCGCACGCTCGGCGTTGCACGAAGGGCTACCGATTGCCGCCATCATCGCCACAATGGGTTCGACCGACGCGTTTGGCATCGACGATTTGGCGGGCATCCACGAGTTGCGCGAGTCGCTGATCGAAGAGTTTCAGCTTCCTTATCGCCCGCACCTGCACGCCGACGCCGTGATCGGCTGGGCCTGGTCGGCCTTTAACGACTACGACTTTGTGGCCAATCCGCTAGAGTTCCGCGGCCGAACCATTCGGGCCTTGGCGGCCGCCAACTATCGGTTGCGGCATTTGCCCTTGGCCGATTCGATCGGCATCGACTTTCATAAAACTGCGTACGCGCCTTATGTGTCGTCGCTCGTGCTCTTCCGCGAGCGGACAGATCGCGAGCGAATCGGACGTTCGCGCGAGTCGATGCCCTATCTTTATCAATCGGGCCGGCATCATCCGGGCATGTTCACGCTCGAAACCACGCGCAACGGCGCCGGGCCGATGGCGGCGCTGGCCAACCTGCTGCTGCTGGGCAAACCCGGCTTGCGGACCTTGCTGGGCCATGCCGTCGAGATGGCCGAGGTGTTGCGCGAGGGGCTCGAGGCGCACCCGGACCTGACGGTGGTGAACGGCAAAAACGTCGGCCCGGTCACGCTCTTCCGCGTCTATCCGCCCGGCACCGATACCTTCACCATCAAGCAGCGCGAAACCAGCGACGCCGGTTTTCAACAGCAGGTCGAGCAGAACAACCAGCTCAACCGGCGGGTGTTTGAGCGGATGATGGCCGATGCGCTGGCCGGGCACGGTGTGCTGCTCTCGATCACCGATTGCTACCGCCACAGCGATTTTGGCACGCCCATCGCCGCGCTCAAGTCGTATGTTTTGTCGCCGTTTTCCGACGCCGAACAGATGCGGTCGATTCCGCAGCGCGTACTGGCGGCGAGAGACGCCGTGCTGCGGGATAAGCCCGGTTGAAGTCGGTACCTCGTCCCCCCTGCAAAGGATTCTTGGTACCGCCCTAGAACCAAGTAGCGAGCAATTAGTATGGCAAGGATCAACAATGAAGTCTCGGTGGAAATGCTATCGGACGCGATCAATTACATCGTGCTGAGGACGCCAGGCCGCCAGTTCCCTGGTATGGTCCTGCAAGGTGATAGCCTTGCCAGGCTATACCGCTGCGCCGCGGAAGTCTGCCGCAGAGCCAAGGATTCCGACGACCAGGAGTTGATCGGCGAGGCCGGCGATCTCTGTGAGGAATTGAGAGAACGACTGGTGTTCTATGAAAAGGTGTTGGAATCTCACGGAATCGAATTACCATATTCAAGCCCAATCGCAAACGAAGTAGCCCCGTAGGAGCCCCCGCTCGGCATTTTTGACACGCTCTGGAAATAAGCTAGGGTTGCTAGAGACCGGTGTTAGGCCCCGACTGTTCCCATCTTGAAGCAAGGCCATGCAAGCATCGACCAGCGTCGCCCGGTTCCAGGCCGTTCGGCAACTCGATCTGGAGTGGCAGCACGAACGCGAGCGCTTACTCGACTGGGGCTGCGAACCGCAATATCCGGGCATGCCGGCGGTTGCGATGACCGCCGCGTTTTTTGTGCTGGTGTGGCTGGCGTCGGTTGCGCTGGGCCGGCCCGAGTGGCTATATGGCGCGTCGTCGATCTCGGTGGTTGCTCTTTTCTCGTTCCGCGCGCGGTCTTTTGAAACGGCTTACCACGACTACTTGCGGCGACGCGGCGGCGAGATCTTGCCGGCAAAGTAACGCCTAGCGGCTGGTTCGTCGTCGTTGGCGGCCGCCAGCGTCGGCAAATTTGTGTCGCAGAGGCGCGCGAATCGCACCGCGTGGCAGAGCATTCCGTTTCACGCCTGCGAGAGAGCCTCTGATGCAAATCATCACCCGCTCGGTCGAAGCGCCGATCGAAACCATCGAAACTGCCGCCTATTCCATTCCCACCGATGCTCACGAGTCGGACGGTACCTTTGAATGGGACAAAACCACGCTGGTGGTTGTCGAAGCACGCGCCGGCGGCGAAACCGGCTTGGGCTATTCCTATGCCGACGCGGCCACCGCCAAGCTCGTGCAGTCGATGTTGGCCGAGGTCGTGCGGGGCATCGACGCTTACAACGTGCCAGCCGCCTGGCATAAAATGGTGCAGGCCATTCGCAACCTGGGCCGGCCGGGCATTGCCTCGATGGCCATCTCGGCAGTCGATGCCGCGCTGTGGGACCTGAAAGCCCGGCTGCTGGAGCTGCCGCTGGTCATGTTGCTGGGGGCGGTTCGCGAAGGGGTGCCGATCTATGGCAGCGGCGGCTTCACGTCGTATTCTGAAGCGAAACTTCAAGAACAGCTTGGCGGTTGGGTGGCCCAGGGCATTCGCCAAGTAAAGATGAAAATCGGCCGCGACGCCGCTTCCGATCGCAGCCGCGTAATCGCCGCTCGCAAGGCCATTGGCGATGCCGCGTTGTATGTCGACGCCAACGGCGCCTACAGCCGCAAGCAAGCGCTGGACCAGGCCGAGTTTTTCCGGCAACACGGCGTCACCTGGTTCGAAGAGCCGGTGTCGTCCGACGATCTGGAAGGACTGCGATTGATTCGCGACCGTGCGCCGGCCGGCATCGAGATCGCCGCCGGAGAATATGGCTACGACCTTTATTACTTCCGCCGCATGCTCGAGGCGGGTGCGGTCGACGTATTGCAGATCGACGGTACTCGCGCCGCGGGTATCACCGGCTTTTTGCAAGCGGCGGCGCTGGCGGCCTCGCACGGGCTGGATGTCTCGGCCCATTGCGCACCCTCGCTGCACGCCCATCCGTGCTGCGCTTTGGCAAACGTGCGACCGATGGAGTTTTTTCACGATCATCAGCGCATCGAGGCGATGCTGTTCGACGGAGCGCTCGTACCAGTCGACGGTGAACTGCGGCCTGACCTGTCGCGTCCGGGAATGGGTCTGGAATTCAAGCACGCCGACGCCGAAAGGTTCGCGATTTCGCTTTAGCGATTAATTCGGATGCACTGCGTCGTCGAGGCGCTCCATCAGCTCGCGCAAATCCGACATCGTGTAGTCTTTGTCGATGGTCGCCACCAGGCACTTCTGAGCTTGTGTGTCGAGCATGCCTTTGAGGTGCCCCAGAAAGTGAGGCGGGGCGACCAATGCCACCGAATCACACGCCCGACGCTCGACGCCGTCGCTCACCGCATGGGCCAGCTCGTGCGCGAAATGCTCAATCTCAACTTCTTTCGCATCGGTGCGCGGCTCCATGGCAGGCCGGTGTCCAGCCCCAAAGCTTTGCTGGGCACGGCCATGTTCTTTCGGGTCGATGTCGCGATTCTTGGCGCGGCTCGCGGGATGGCTGAACTCTTGCACCAATTTCCACGGTTTGCCTTGAGTGGGTGATGAAAACAACCTTCCACGGCTGCCGTCAGCGACGAGAATCCAAGTATCCATAGCAGCGTTCTCCTAGCATTCGTAGCGTAAGCGTCCCCGCTTGCGTGCGGTCACGGGCCGCAATCTTCGGCTGGAACGGGATGCGAATGCAGTGCCGTTTCGCTACCAATGTAAATCGCGCCGCGGCTGCAAGGGAAAGCGGGCGTCGAGCTGCTTGATGTGCTCCAGGATGGCTTCATCGAGCTTGGGCGGAATGACGATCTGAATCTCTGCGAAAAGATCGCCGGCTGCCTGGCCGGCGCTGGCGACACCATGCCCTTTGATACGCAGTTTGGCGCCGCTGGAGGTGCCCGGCGGCACGCGCAGCGAGACGGTGCCTTTGGGCGTGGGCACGTCGACTTTCGCTCCGCTGGCCGCTTCCAAGAGAGTGACCGGCACGCGCACATAGAGATGGTCGCCGCGGCGGGTGAAATAAGGATGCGAGGCGATGCGAACGGTCACGAGCAAGTTGCCGCGCGGTCCGCCGTTGGGCGAGAGTTCGCCGCGCCCGCGCAACCGCAGCTTTTTGCCGTCATCGATGCCCGCCGGAATCTTGACGGCGAGGGTTTCTGTTTCGCCGGAGGCATGGCGCAGCGAGAGCTGGGTTTCGCCGCCGAGAATGGCCAGACTGAAGGGAATCTCGACTTCGGCTTCGATGTCTTGGCCGGTGGGCCGCTCGCCGCCGCGCGGCCGTCGATTGCCGGCGCGTCCCCGGCGGAATTGAGTGAACAGGTCGCCGAACCCGCCGGGCGTTTCGCCGCCGAAGAACTGGGCGAAGTCCAAATCTTCGGGGTTGATGGTTTGGCTCCAGGCCTGGCCTCCGCCCGGACGCGCGCCGCCGCCCGCGGCCGCCTGCTCGTAGGCGCTGCCGTAGAGATCGTACATCTGACGCTTTTTAGGATCTTTCAGCACGTCGTAGGCGGCCTGAATCTGCTGGAATTTTTTCTTGGCAGTTTTATCGTCTGGGTTGACGTCGGGGTGATACTTGCGGGCCAGCTTGGCGTATGCTTTTTCGATTGCCGCCGCGTCGGCGTCGCGGTTCACCTCTAAAGTTTTGTAATAATCTTCGGCCATCGTATCGCCATTCTATGTTGACCACCGGCCGGGCAGCAAGAGTTATCGGATGCAGGAGCCCACGTTAAGCATCGTGGCGGCGTTTGACGGTCCGGTAAACGTGCGGGAAGAGCAGCCGCGCGATGGTCCGCCATTGCCCCTGAGCAAACCGCTTGCCGAGCGGCGCGGTGCCGAGCGCGCGAAACATCTGCCGCCTCGCCAACGCCTGCTCGCCGCGCGATTCGGCATCGACCGCCAACGCCAAATACTGCTTAGCGATCGCACGTCGCAGCAACGGGCGATAACGCCCGCCAAAATGCCGTCGCAGCATGCCATACACTTCGATCATCGCTTTCAACCGCTCCGCTTGTTTGCAGCTTGTCCAACTGCCGCCATGTTGCCGGTAGACGCTCATCGTCTCTTCGAGGTAATCGAGCGTTCCCTGATCGGCACACAGCGCCTTCAGCGCCAGATCGGGCGGATACGCATCGCCGAACCACTCGGGCAGCGGCGCCAAACACCGCCGGCGCATCATCATCGAACCCGTCGGCACCATGGCATCGGCCAGCAGTGCCGCCATGTCGCAGCGGGGCGGCTGGTCATCGGGCACCAGCAGCCAATCGGACTGGCCATGTTCGTCGAGCGCCGCCACTTGGTGAAACGAGAGTGCGCAGGTCGGGTGGGCGTCGAGATAATCCGCCTGGCGTTGCAGCTTGAGCAGATCAGTCCAATAGTCGTCGCCGTCGATCAGGGCCAGGTACTCTCCGCGGCAGGCGTTGATGATGCGCTCGGCGTTGCGCGTGCAGCCGAGGTTTCGCTCGTGCAACAACAGCCGCACGCGGTCGCGATGGAGCTCGGCATATTCCCGCACGATCAGCCGCGTATCGTCGGTCGAACCATCGTCGCCGATCACGACTTCGTAAGCGTGGCTCGTTTGTTGCGCGAACACGCTGTCGAGCGCCTGCCGAATGTAGGGCTCGTGATTGTAAGTAACCACAGCGACGCTAATTTTCATGCGCTCGACTTCTTTGATATCCCGGTGGCTGGGGCAGAGCCTGGGCGATGCCCCGGAGTAAAGCTGACCGGGACATCTCCTGGCCGAAAGGCGCCGGTCGTTTTGCGCCGTGCCGCAGGCGGCCAAGCTCTGCCCCAGTCGCCGATTCTAGCCAGGAATTGCCGGAGGTCGCTCTCTGAGCGTACGCTGAACTTGCTCGGAATTTGATACTGCCAGGCGGATGATTTCGCAAATCTCGGCAATTTCTCGCGTGCCAATCGTGGTTCCCGTGGGCAGCAGCAGCACGCGGCTCGCCACTAAGTCGGTAACGGGCAAATGGGGCGGCGCCCCGGCGGAAACATAGGGCTCCATGCGATGGCAACCGGGAAAAAAATAGCGCCGCGCCAACACATTCTCGGCCCAGAGCACCTCGACCAACCCATCGCGGCTCAGCCCGGCTGCCGGAGCGTCGACTTCGACCACCACATATTGATAGTTCGATTGTTCCGACGATTCGTAAGCCAACATCCCCAGGCCAGCCACGCCCGACAGCTCATGCTGATATTGCTCATGGTTGCGACGATTGACGGCGATAAACTCGTCGCAGCTTTCCAAGCTGGTTAATCCCATGGCCGCCGACACCTCGCTCATCTTGCCGTTGACGCCCAGGCTCACCACCTGGTCGTAGCCGGCGAAGCCAAAGTTCCGCATCAGCCGCAGCCGAGCGGCCAGGGCGTCGTCGTTAGTTGCGATCGCGCCACCCTCAAAGGCGTTGACGAACTTCGTGGCGTGAAAGCTAAAGATTTCCGCCGTGCCGAAGCCGCCGATCGGTCGGCCCCGCCAGGTGCAACCCAAGGCGTGCGCCGCATCGAACAAGAGCGTCAGGCCATGGCGATCGGCAATCTTCTGCAACCGGTCGATGTGGCAGGGTCGCCCCCAGACGTGCACGCCTACAATCGCCCGTGTTTGCGGCGTGATCAACGCTTCGACCCGATCGGGGTCGATCGTATGGCTGACCGGTTCGATATCGCAGAACACCGGCCGCAGGCCAAGCCAGCGCAGCGCATGCGCCGTGGCTACGAAGGTAAAGGCGGGCACAATCACTTCGCCATCGGCCGTCGTTGCTTCGGCCTCCTCGCCGTGGTTCACCACGGCCCGCGCGGCCAGTTCCAGGGCCACCGTGCCGTTGCAAGTGGCGATGCAGTGCCTGGCGCCGGTAAACGCTACGAGGCGGCGTTCGAACTCTTGCACCAGCGGACCGTCGTTGGTCAACCAGCGGCGATCGAGCAACTCGCCGATGCGGGTCATCAGCCGGTCGCGGTCGCCCAGGTTAGGCCGCCCGACGTGCAGCGGCTGGTCGAACGCCGGCGGCCCGCCCAAGATCGCCAGATGGTCAATGTGCTGCTTCAAGCGTTGTCTCCCAGCGCAACAAGGGACGCACCGCCCCCAGCCAGCGGCCGTGCCAATTGGGTCGCCGCTCGATGCTGTCGAGCACCTCGAAGGCCAGCAGATTGTCGTGCCGGTCGAGCACCGTCGTTTCGTCTTTCACGACATACAGTTGTACAAAGTAGCGGCCATTATTGAGCAGATCGCCCGGTATGTTGACGGCACTGCGGAACCGCCCGGCGGGGAACGGTTTGCCATGCCACTGCGGCTCGTCGAGCGGAAAGGTGTTGAACACGCAAACGCCCTCGGCGTTGTTCAGCACCACGCTCAGATTCAAGCGAGTGTCGGGCACGCGATTCCAATACTCAAATTCCAACGTCAGCGGCGTTCGGACAGTGAGCGCATCGCCCGGCGCGCCTCCGGCCGGACGGACACAGGCTCGATGCAGCCGCACCACGTCGCCGCCGGGCGCGGTTTCCAAATCGGGCCAGACGCGCAGTTGTTCGCTGGCGCTGCCTTCGAGCAGGTAACGCGGCACAATGTCGTCGGGCGCGCCCACCGCTCGAATCTCGCCCCGCTCCAACCAGACGGCGCGGCTGCACAGAGATTGCACCGCCGGCATATTGTGACTGACGAACAGCACGGTGCGCCCGCCGTCGGCCAGGCCGTGCATCTTGCCCAGACATTTGCGTTGAAATTGCGCGTCGCCCACGGCAAGCACTTCATCGACCAGCAACACCTCGGGCTCCAGATGTGCCGCCACCGCGAAGGCCAGCCGCATGTGCATGCCGGTCGAATAGCGCTTGACCGGCACCTCGAGAAATTCTTCCGTCTCGGCAAAGCCGACGATCTCGTCGAACCGGGCGGCGATCTCACGGCGACTCATGCCCAGGATGGCGCCGTTGAGAAAAATGTTTTCGCGGCCGGTCAATTCGGGATGAAAACCGGTGCCGACTTCCAGCAAGCTGCCCACGCGACCCCAAACGCACACTCTGCCCGAGGTGGGCCGCGTGATGCGGCTGAGCACCTTGAGCAGCGTCGACTTGCCGGCTCCATTGCTTCCGATGATCGCGCAGGCTTCGCCGCGGTGTACATCGAGCGACAAATCGCGCAAGGCCCAGATTTCGCCCGGCGAACGATCGCCCTCGGCTGCGCGGCGGGCAAGGCTGCCGCGCAGCGATTGCATCAGGTCTTCGCGCAACGTTCGATAGCGCGTGGCGGCGCCTGCCGCAGCCAGGCGAAACCGTTTCGAGACGTTTTGGATGCGAATGGCGTCGGGCATGAGGGAGGCAGAATCAGCGGAACTCCATCAAGTATATGCTATCGGCGCCGAAAGATCGCCGACGTGCCAACGACGGCAACAACGCTTAGCCATGACACGATGAGCACCATCCCTAACGCGGAATCCAGATTCTCCCGGATTTGACGGGCCGCAAACGACGCAACGGCGAAAAGAAATGTTATGATGAACAGTGAACGAAGACCGAATCGCGTGGTTCGATTTCTATGCCTCGACCAATTCCAGCCGCAGGCCGAGAGCCAGTGCCACTGCTTCGATGCTGGAGAGCTTGGTGTCGCGGCCATATTCAATATCGCGGACGGTGCTCGGATTGGGAACTCCCGCCCGCTTAGCCACTGCGTACCAGGTGAGGCCTTGAGATTCGCGCGCGGCGCGAATCTGTGCCGCAATCCCCGAAGCGGCCGGTTTCAGGCGCTGTGGATTTCGCGGCGGAAATTCACGCAATACTTTCACGAATGTCTCGGATCCGCTTTCGTTCTTCTTCGCTGAGGGCCCTCGCCCGGCCTCGCGAGACGATCTTCTTCTTCATCGAGTCTCCTACACTTCGGGAACTTCGTAAGCGGTCACTGGATATCAGTTGAATGCGATAGTGAAACTGGCTGATACCGACGGGAGTTTATTCAAACCTCAACACCGTAAAGGATCGGGCGGGAAACGAATAGCGAGTTTCCTGCTCGGGCAAACCGTGCCGCCATTGGCGAGTTTGAGGACGAACCCGATCGGGCTGCGTCGCCGTGTTCACCGCGTCGAGCGGCGCTGCCAGTTCTTCGACCGTCGCCACCGGCTTGCCTGGCGAGAAGCCCGCTAGTCGCAGCCGGGCCGGCACTTCTTGCTCGCCCAGATTCACCACTTGCAGCACCAAGATCTTGCCGTCCTTACTGCACTTCGCGGATACATCGAGCTGGTCGTTGACACCGTCCACACGCGCCTCCACAACCACCGGCTGATAATTCCGTGCGACCATCTGCGTGACAAAATAGGGCGGCTGCGGCCAGACGCGGCATGGGTTCATGAAGAGCAACCCTTGATTCCAATCGTTGTCGTTCTGCCCATCGACTTGCAGGCAGTTGGCCGAGGCGGCCATCGCCACGCGCCCACCGAGCCGCTCGATGGCATTGATCGCCGTGGCGTTGGCCAAGGCCCGGCGGAAGGCGTGGTTGCCGGCGTTGAACTCAAACACCACCACCTTATGCCGAGCGCCGCCGCCCACCTTGGCCAGCGCCTCGACATAGCTGGGCAGCGCACGCAACGAACCGGAAGGCAGCGGCCCGTTGGTATCGATGTGAACGTCGAACCAGACTTCACGGTCATGCTCACGGGCCAGCCGCAAAACCTGCTCGTGCCCGGCCAGGCTCGTGATGCGCGAGGCCGCGCCAGCGAAACGGTGCGGGTCTTCGATCACATGGTCGTAGACAAAATCGCCGACGATGAGCACCATCTCGCGGTCTTTGGCCCAAATCGCTTGGGCAAGTGCCGTGAACTTTTCGGCGTAAGCTTCATCGACGCGCTCTTCGTTGCCCAACTCAAGGTATCGCAAACCATAGGGCCGCGGATGGCCGTCTTCCACCCGCCGCCGTCCCCAGGCGCTGTCGGCAGGTCCGTTGACATACTCGACAAAATCGGCCAGGTCGCCGGGCGTTTCACCCATGTTCAATGCCGGAATGCCCAGGAAGCCCGCGGCCTCGCATAGGTCGAGGAAATCGATGACCCCCCAACCGTTGGTCGAATAGGGATACCACGTGCCGGCCGTCGGCGGGCGGCGATCGCGCGGGCCGATCATGTTTTTCCAACGATAGGCCGGATGATTGATCATCGAGCCGCCATAGCGGAGCATCGTCAGCCGCTGCGACCGCAGCGCGTCGACCACGTCCTTGCGGTCGGGCAGGGGCTGAGACGGCGATCGCGCGGCAAACCGCCCCCACGCCCCAGGCTGCAAAAACACATGACCCAGCGTTACTGTGCCCGGCTGAGTGAGCGACACGGTCAGCCGGCCGGCATCGTCGCCGGCATCAGGCGTGAGCTGAAATTCCATCCGTTGCCATTGACCGTCGCCTTTGACATCAAGATCGGCCGTCGCATACGGTTTCGAGCCGGCGCGATTCTCCAGCGCCGCTCGCAGCTTCGCGGGCTTGTCGGCCCGCGCCCACAGATAACCTTCGTAAGGCCGGTTGGCGACGAAGCACATGCCTTGCCGATTGAGTCCTTGATTTTCGATGCCGATCTCCCCTTGCCCGGCCACAAAACGGATGCGCTGGCTTTGAACGCCGACGAACGGTTTTTCGCCGGTCAGCTCGAAACGCCCCTGGGCGCCGCCGCGTTCGACGGCTTGCCACATGCCGCTGATTTGCCCATGATCGTTTGGCGCCGGTTCAAACGGCACCGGCCGCCGTTGGCCGGCGTGGTTCACCCAGAGGTTGCGAAACCGCGCCGCGCGTTGCCAAGGCCGCAAGGCAACGGTGCCCTTGGGCAGCGGCTGTTGGCGGTCTTC
>DASVHB010000634.1:0-7380 GCA_036379195.1 Pirellulales bacterium | reverse complement strand
GTCGATTCATTGCCGACGTACCGCACACGATACAAGCCCGACTGCGCGCCCCGCCCGCCCACCGTAAAATACATCGCGCCGTCGGGACCGATGGCAACGTCGGTCACCGGCAGCGGTCGGCCACTGACGAACGGCTCGAAGGTGGCCTGATAGCTGGCGCCGTGCGGCGTGAGGTGCATCGCGTAGATTTTTCCATACGACCAATCGAGCACGAACAGCGCGCGTTGATATCGCTCGGGAAATTTGGCCCCCGTGCCGAACACAATGCCCGTGGGCGAACCCAGCCCGATATCGAAGCCGGGCAAACTATCGGCATAATAGGCGGGCCATTTGCCGGTGCCATAGCGCCAACCAAACTCGGCCGCCGAGACACAGTGGTTCACGCGCGTGGGACGATACCAAGGGGCGCCCACGTCCCACTCCATATCGGCATCGTAGGCAAACAGCTCGCCGTCGGGGTTGAAGGCAATGTCGTAGGCGTTGCGAAAGCCGCCGCAAAGCAGCGTCCATTCATCGCCGTCTTGGTCGGTGCGCGCAATCCAGCCACCCGGCGCCATCACGCCGGTGGCATGGCCGTTAGCGTCGGGCTGGCGCGGCAGCAGCAAGTCTTCGCCCCAGTTGCGGTGCGGCGAGTCGGGGCGCAAACCTTCCAACGGCTTGGTGTGGTTGCCGGCGATCACATACAACTTGCCCTCAGGACCCAGCACCACCGCGTGGGGGCCATGCTCGCCGCCGCCCGCGATCTTCTTCAGCAGCGTGACTTCGTCGAAGCGATCGTCGCCGTCGGTGTCGCGCACGCGGTACAGGCCGCTGCCCTGGGCGGCGTTGCCGTTGACCACCACATACAGGCTGTCGTAGGCGTAGAGCAAGCCCTGAGCCTGGCCGATCGGCACGTCGAGCTGCTCGACGCGCGGCTCGGTTCTCGGCTCGCCCGGCGGCTCGGCGCCCGGCTCGCCCAGCGTGACGCGATAGAGATAGCTGCTCTGATCGCTGGCGATGATCCGCCCGCGATGGTCAAACGTCATGCTCACCCACGAGCCTTGTTGCGGCTTGGGCACCGAATAGATCAGGTCGGCCTGAAAGCCGGGTAGTACTTCGAGCGTATCGGCGGGCGTGGCGGCGGCCTGCGGCTTGGGCTCGCTTCTTTCCGCGGCCGGCGCGTTTCGCACCAGCAAGCAGAGGCCACAAAACAAGGTGGGCAGGAAGGCAGCCACGAAACGACGTTTCTTCACGCGGAGGATCCTCGCACAGGTTCATTCTGGATGACATTTATAGAATAGCCTAGCACCGGGTGCCCGTGCCAGTTGCCGCGCGGCTGGGGTACTGTCCTAATCGTGAGTTGGTCATTCACATAAACCGAAGCGCAAACGAGGTCGAGGGCTGATTCTGCCTCGCTTGCGCTTCGGGTTGGTGTCTCGACGACCTGGCCAACTCACGATTAGGACACTGCCGGTGGCGGGTAGCCCCACACATTGAGCTGGCACGGGGCGAACAGACGAGCCCCGAGCTTCAGCGACGCGGAGCGGGCGATTTCCTCGCTGGCCCGTCGGGTTCGTGGGGGCGACGGGCGGGCCGCTTGACCGGCCCGCGGGGGTGGCACAGAATGAGGGCATCGATCTTGTCTCGCTACGGAGGATGTCATGTCGAAAGCGATTGTTGACCCAACCGAACTGCGCCGTTTTGCCGCCGCCCTGAAGGCGTTCAATGGCGATCTGCAAAGCCGCATGCAGGTCTTGCACTCGCAGCTTGGCGCGCTCAGCCAAACCTGGCGCGACCAGGAAAACCTGAAGTTTTCGGAAGAGTTTGAGCAAACCATGGTCGCCATCAAGCGATTTGTCGAGGCCAGCAACGAGCACATTCCGTTCCTGATGCGCAAAGCCGAACGCGTTGACGAATACCTCACCCAGCGATAGGGCAATGGCCATCGCTCGATCGAGGCGGTAGGGTGGGCGCTGCCCACCAAGAGATCAAAGGTGGGCAGTGCCCACCCTACGGGCTTGAGCGGCGAGCGACACCTGACGCCGCTTGCCATTTCGCATAGCAAGACCATTCACCTTCAACCCCGGAGCACCCATGTCGGCTGGAGTACATTCGATCGGGGCGTTGGAAGATCTCAAGGCCTCGCTCACCACCTTCGAGACCGAAGGCAAAGAGTCGCTGTCGGTCATCGGCATGGACGTGCGGCGCGGGCTGGAGTGGTTCACGCACGATTTGCTGAAGTATTGGCAGACGGCGGTGCGCAAGCGCGAAGACGAAGTAAACAACGCCCGGGCCGACCTGGAGCGGTGCCGCATGCAAAAATTCGGCGACCGCACGCCCGATTGCACCGATCAGAAGGTGGCCTTGAAGAAGGCCCAGGCGCGGCTGGAAGAGGCGCAGCAAAAAGTGCAGGCGGTCAAAAAATGGAGCCGCGTGCTGGAAGAAGAAGCCGAAGAGTATCGCGCTCAGTCGCAGCAGCTCGAAAGCATCTTTTCCGGCGAGCTGCCCAAGGCCAATGCCGAATTGGCTCGCATGCTCACGGCCCTGGAAGGATACATCGGCGTGCGAGCGCCCTCGGGCGGATCGGAATTTTCGATGGCGAATCCGGGAAGCAGGGGCCAGGGCGGGGGTCAGGAGTCAGGGGTCGGGGGTCAGGGTTCTGGTGCGACCGCGAGTGAGCCGAACCAGGCCGCAGGCGCGCGGGCGGAGGATGGCCTCGCGGAGAACCAGCCCGCCACCGAGACCGCCTAGCGCAGCCGGAGGAAAGTAAAAATGCAAAATGCAAAATGCAAAACCGGTCAATGGGGCGAGTGGTGAGTGACGAGTGCCGGGTGAGTTCTCGCCACTCGCCACTCGCCACCCGACACTCGACATCCGCACGGCCTGCACGAAAGGTAACCAGCACGATGAAACCTGTCGATCTCGCCTCGGGCGCGGGCCGCATGCAAGACGCCATGAAAACGATGACGCGCCGCTGGGACGACACCAAAGAAGTGTGGAACGACGTCCGTCGCGCGGAGTTCGAGAAGAAGTATATCGAGCCGATCGAACCCCAGATGCGCAACACGCTCGATAAACTTCGCCGCCTGGCGCAAGTATTCAATCAGGCTTGCCAAGAGTGCAGTGATGGCCGATAGCGAATTGATTCTACGTCAACGTCAGATCCTGGAAGAAGCGGCGCGGATGGTGGTCGAGCTGGCCGACCATCGCGGCGAAGACGAGCTGGCCGCCCGGCTGGCCGCCGCCGAAGAGGAACATCGCGGCTCGATCGATTCGGTGGCCGCCGAGCGCGACGCCGAGTTGGCCCAGGCCGAGGCCGACTATCGCGCCGAGGTCGACCGCGTCAAAACCGCCTCGCAAAAAGCTAACGACGAAATCGAGACCACCTATCGCCAGGTTAGCGAGCAGGCCACCAGCGAATGGCAGCTTGAGCAGACCGAGGCCGAACGTGCCCGTGAAGATGCCCACTTTGAACTGACCGGCGTTTTCGAGGCTGGCAAAAACAATCTCAAGAGCAAATACGGCGACCTGGAGGCCGGCACCGACCCCAGCGCATTGGGCATCGAGTCGCGCCGCAAAGAGGTGAAGCAACTGCTGTCCGGGCTGGGCCAGGGCGGTCTGGCCGAGCAGCCGGGCCAGCCCATCGGCCAATTGCCGCCCAATGTGCAGCCCCAGCAAGCCATCGACGAAGCGTTTAAGGTAGCCGACGCCAAGCTTGACGAGCTGAAGAAGGTCAAGCGGCCCAAGTTCGCGCTGGTGATCGTGCTGTTCGTTTTGATCGGCGGCGCGTTGGCCGGCGGTGTCGGGGCGGGCACCCAGTGGAACCCGGCCTTCATGGCCGGCGCCGGTCTGGGCGGCGGCCTGGTGATCAGCCTGATGATTTGGCTGATCATGCGTTCGAGCATGCAGAGCAAGGTGACCGCGGCCTATCAGCCGCTGGCCTACGCGCTAGACTACGCCGACGTGGCCCGCAAGCGCTGGCAGCAAGTAGCCGGCGAATTGTATCGCAAAGAAAGCGCCGCGCTCGACGAACGCCGCAAACGCGACGACGCCAAGACCGAGCAAGACTGCCAAGAGCGAATTGCCAAGGCGGTGAAGCAGCGAGACGAGATCACCACCAAAGCCCAGGAGAAACACGACAAGCAGCTTGCCGAGCTTGTGCGCCGCCGCGATGCCGCCCTGGAAAAAGCCGAGCAGCAAATTGCGCGGCTGCGGCAAGAGATTCCCACCAAGTACGAGCAAGAGCTGCGGCGGCGCAAAGAACAATATGAGCAGGCCACCGCCGAAGGCCAACGCGCGCTGGCCGCGGCCAAGCAGCGCCGGCTCGACCGTTGGCACAAAGGCGTCGCGCACCTTCAGAGCGAGGCGGCTGACATCCAGGGCGAATGCGCCGAGCTTTTCCCACCCTGGGACTTCATTCTCTCCGACCAATGGCAGGCGCCGCGGTCGCTGCCGCCGGTGCTGCGGTTGGGCCAGTGGACGGCCGGTCCCGAGCAATTCACCGAAAGCAAGCAGATCGAAGAAGACACCGGCCCGGTGCTCGACGAGCTCAACCTGCGTAAAGCCACGGTTGAAACCAACGGCGATGAGGGCCTGCGGTTGCCGGTGATCGAGCAGCCGGCCCTGCTCACGTTTCCTGAGCGCGGCTCGCTGCTGATTCGAGCCCAGGGCAAGGCCCGCGACCAGGCCGTCGAGATCATGCAGGCGGCCATGCTGCGGCTGGCGACCACCATTCCGCCGGGCAAGGTGCGGTTCACCGTGATCGACCCCGTCGGGCTGGGCCAGAACTTTGCGGCCTTTATGCACCTGGGCGATTTCGACGAGCAGCTCATCGGCGCCCGCATCTGGACCGAGCCGCAGCAGATCGAGCAGCGGCTGGCCGACCTGACCGAGCAGATGGAAGTGGTCATTCAGAAATACCTGCGCAACGAGTTCGAGACGATCGAAGCCTACAACGAGGCCGCTGGCGAAGTGGCCGAGCCGTTCCGCTACCTGGTGGTGGCCAACTATCCGGCCAATTTCAGCGATGCCGCCTGCCGCCGCTTGATCAGCATTGTCTCTAGCGGCGCTCGCTGCGGCGTACACGCTTTGATCAGCGTCGACACCAAGCACCCCATGCCGCAAGGTTTTAAGGTCAGCGACTTGGAGCAGCACTGCGTCAACTTCGCCTGGCAAAGCGAAGAAGAGAAATTCGCGTGGAAAGACGCCGACTTTGGCCGTTTGCCGCTGGCGCTCGACAAGGCGCCGCCGGGCGATGTGTTCTCGAACATCGTGCGGCGCGTGGGCGAGGCGGCCAAAGACGCCAGCCGCGTCGAGGTGCCTTTCTCAGTGATCGCCCCGCGCGACGACCAGTGGTGGAAGGCCGACACCCGCAAAGGCATTCAAGTGGCGCTCGGACCCGCGGGGGCGACCAAAAAGCAAAACCTCGAGCTGGGTCGCGGCACTTCGCAGCACGTGCTGGTGGCCGGCAAGACCGGCTCGGGTAAGTCGACGTTGCTCCATACGCTGATTACCAATCTGGCGGTCACCTACAGCCCGAAAGAGCTGGAGCTGTATCTGATCGACTTCAAAAAAGGCGTCGAGTTCAAGACCTATGCCAGCTACCGGCTGCCGCACGCCCGCGTGGTGTCGGTCGAAAGCGATCGCGAGTTTGGTCTGAGCGTGTTGCAGCGGCTCGACGCCGAGATTCGCGAGCGCGGCGAAAGGTTCCGCGACGCGGGGGCGCAGGACGTGGCCGGGTATCGCCGCAACACCGGGCAGGACCTGCCCCGCATCTTGCTGATCATCGACGAGTTTCAGGAGTTCTTTGTCGAAGACGACAAACTGGCTCAAGAGGTCGGTCTGTTGTTCGACCGGCTGGTGCGGCAAGGCCGCGCCTTCGGCATGCACGTGCTGCTGGGTTCCCAGACGTTGGGCGGGGCGTATTCGCTGGCCCGCACCACGTTGGGACAGATGGGCGTGCGCATCGCCCTGCAATGCAGCGAGGCCGACGCGCACCTGATTCTCAGCGAAGAGAACTCGGCGGCCCGCTTGCTGTCGCGTCCCGGCGAGGCCATCTACAACGACGCCGGCGGCCTGCCCGACGCCAATCATCCGTTTCAAGTGGCCTATCTGCCCGACGAAGAAAAGGAACGCTGGCACCGGCGGATTCAGCAGTACGCGCAGGAACACAACGGGCACGCCGAGCTGCCGTTGATCGTGTTCGAGGGTAACGTGCCCGGGCAGTTGGATCAAAACCCGCAGCTCGACGAGTTGTTGCGGGCGGCCGATTGGCCTGTGGCCTCGAACAAGCCGGTGCTCGCCTGGCTGGGCGACCCCGTGGCCATCAAAGACCCGACGGCGGCGTTGCTGCGCCGGCAGAGCGGGCACAATGTGCTGCTGGTCGGGCAAAACGAATTGCAAGCTATGGCCATTTTGGCCGCCGCCAGCATCAGCCTGGCCGCCCAGCACGCGCCTGACCGTGGCGGCGAGCCGGGCACGCGGTTCTTCCTGCTCGATGGCACTCCGCCCGAAAACGTGCATGCCGGGTTCTTCCAGCGCGTGGCCGAAGCGTTGCCGCATCGGGCGCGCGTGGGCAGCGTGCGCGACACCGTGTCGATCATCGGCGAGGTGGCCGCCGAAGTCGCCCGTCGCCAGGCCGCCGGCCAGTCGGACGCTCCCGCCTGGTATTTGCTGATTCACGACGTGCAGCGCTTCCGCGATCTGCGCAAAAAGGAAGACGATTTTGGTTTTTCGCGGTCGGGCGAAGAGCAAGCCAGCCCGTCGCAGCAGCTTGTCGACATCTTGCGCGAGGGACCGAACCTGGGCATTCACGTGATGGCCTGGTGCGACAGCCTGACGAACTTGCAGCGTACTTTCGACCGGCAGGCGCTGCGCGAGATCGAAATGCGGGTGCTATTTCAGATGAGCCAGAACGATTCGAGCACGCTCATCGACTCTCCGATCGCCAGCCGGCTGGGCGAGCAGCGCGCGCTGTTCCACAGCGAAGAGCAAGGCAGCATGGAAAAATTCCGCCCCTACGGCCTGCCGCCCGAAGAGTGGCTGGGGTGGGTGGCTACGCAACTCCGTTCGCGCGTGCCGCCCGAGCCCGAGCCGCCGGCGGTAGCGGCCGTGGCGCCAACTCCGTCACCCAATGGCGATCCAGATGCGGCGGTTAGCGATGAAGACGTGAATCTCGCGGAAGCGCCTGCCGAATAGCGCGACCTCAATGCCCCGACGCTCCAACGACCTGCCCGCCAACGCCGCGCCGAATAGTTCCGCGGAAAAGCTTGACGCAGGCGGTAACGTGCTGCAAAAGCGTTTCTACGGGTCAGACGGGCGGGCGATCAAGAACATCGACCACGGACACGATCACACAGGCGTTGGCGATCCTCACGTGCACGACTGGGATTGGACGAAGGT
>DASVHB010000633.1:0-13199 GCA_036379195.1 Pirellulales bacterium | reverse complement strand
CCTCCGCGTCGGTGGACCAGCGTCGTTGCGGAATGGTATCGCCAAATCTCCAGCGCGGCGGCATGCCTGTTAAGTCGCGGCATGCGTGTTAAGTCACAGTCATTTTTACGTTTCCCGGGCCGCGTTGTTCAGCGATAAGCCGCCATTCTAAGGATGTGCCCCGGCGCGAACTTTAGGAAGAAAGCTTGCCTGGTGCCGTCGAAAGCCTGGCGATTATCGTTTCTCCAGCGACCACTGCAGCGCGTAGTGAACCAGGTCGCTTCCTTTAGGCAACTCCAACTTACGGCGGATGCGGTCGCGATAAGTTTCGACCGTTTTCACGCTCAGGTGCAACTCTTCGGCGATGACGCGGGCCTTCTGCCCCTGCCCAAGGCGGCGAAATACCTCCAGCTCCCGGTCCGAAAGCACGTCGACGGGGTCGGCGGCCAGACCGTTTACGCCACCGGTGGCGGCGCGGTGCAAGAGGCGCTCGGTCATGGTCCGGCTCAGATAGATTTTGCCGGCCAGCACTTGACGCACGGCGTCCACGATCTGGTCGGTGGCCTGCTCCTTGGTGATATAACCTTGCGCGCCCGCCCGCAGGGCACGTTCGGCATAAATGTTCTCGCTGTGCATCGACCACACGAGCATTCGCACGCGAGGGTCGCGAAGTTTAATGTGCTTGATCAGGTCGATGCCGTCGCCCGACTTGAGCGAGATGTCGACGATCATCACATCGGGCTTTTCCGAGTCAAGCAGCCGCAGCGCCCCGGCAAAGTCTTCGGCTTCTCCGCACACATCCAGGTCGGGCGCGCGCGCCATGCGTACCCTCAGCGCCTCGCGAATGGCCGGATGATCGTCGACCACCAGCACCTTGGCGGTGCGCGTTGACTGCGCGTCATTCTTTTTTCCGCCCATGGTGGGACTCCGTCTTACGTGAAGAATCCGGCGTTCGTTTCGGGCACGTGCAGGTCACCAGCGTCCCGTGCGGCTCGACCGGTGTAATGGTCAATTCGGCCCCGATGATACTGGCGCGGTTACGCATGATTCGCAACCCCACTCCCTCTCGCCGATCTCCATGAGGCATGCCGACGCCGTCGTCCCGCACCTCGAGCACTACGGCCTCGCCGACTGGAAAGAGGCGCATGGAGATGGCGCCGGGCTGAGCGTGCTTCAGTGCGTTGGTACACGCTTCCTGGGCGATATGATACAGGTGCGTGGCTTCGGAGATATCGTGGGCGCGCAGGCCCTTTGCAATGTCGATCGTACAACGCACGTTGGCCGCGTCGCACAATCGCCGGCTTAGCTCCGCCAAGGCGGTAGACAACATCTCTGGCCGTACTTCTCCAAACGTCAAACCGCGCGCGATGTCGCGGACTTGCCGCAAGACGTCTTTCAATCCGTCCTCGATCTTGCGCGCGAGTTCGGCGTCGTCGGGCAACGTTCCGCTCAGCGATTGGATCAGGCTATCGGCCAACAGGGCCAGGGCCGTCAGTTGCTGGCCGCATTCGTCGTGCAGGTCCTGCCCGACACGTTGCTGTTCCAACTGCGCGACCGCGACTACTTCGCGCTCCAGGGTTTTGCGATCGGTAATGTCGCGGACCATGCCCGTAAATAGATTCAGGTCTTCGATCTCGCTGATGGCCAGTTCGGCGGGAAAGATCGTGCCATCCTTGCGACGCGCCTCGGCTTCGCGACGAACGCCGATCATGCGTCTTTCGCCAGTTTGCCGGTCGTGCAAGATGTAATGGTCACGCTCGTCGCGATCAGGAGCCGGCATGAGCATCGTCACACTTTGGCCAATCATCTCATCGGCGGCATAGCCGAAAATGCGTTCCGTAGCTCGGTTGACCGATTCGATCTTGCCGGCCGAGTCGATGGTCAAAATGGCATCGCTGGTGCTGTCGAGAATGGCTCGCAAGCGTTTCTGCTGCTCGTTCAGGGCCGCGGTTCGATGCGCGACCTCTTCTTCAAGCCGCTCGTGCGCTCGTAGGCGCTCCGTGATGTCGCGAGCGATCTTGGCGATCGCCGCTGGGCGGCCATTCGGGTCGTTCAAGGCGGTAAACGTAACCCAAATGTCGACGGTCTGGCCGCTGCGCGTAATACACTGCGCCTCCCGCGACTGCACCTGCTCGCCATGCTCGATGCGCGCCCAAACCGAGCGCATCGCCGCGCGCGACGATGCGGGGATCAGCCGGTCGATGTTCATCCGCAGCGCTTCGCTTTCGCTGTAGCCATAAAGCTGCTCGGCGCCGCGGTTCCAGGTGCTAATCCGGCCTTGAAAGTCGTGAACGACGATGGCGTCGCTCGTATCCATCAGCACCGTGGCCAGCAGCCGCTCTTTCTGACCCGCGTCATTGGCCTGCTTTTTTGCGCTTTCAAGCTCGGCGTTGATCGTCTGCAGGTCGTCGTTGAGCGCCGTCATTTCTTCATTTGAGATTTTGAGGCGTGTCTCGGCGTCCTGCAGAGCGGCAATCGCGCTCGCGAGGCTTGCTTTCGTTTTGCGGAGGTCCTCTTCGAGTTCATGGCTGGAGCGACCGGGCGCTGCCGGCGGTTCGGAGAGGCGCCGTGTTTGCTCGGCGACCGAGGGTTCGGCCTCGTCTTTTTCCGTCCCATTTTTGGCGTCGTCCATCGCGAGGTTTCTAAAGGTAGGGGCGAATCGCGGGAGTTGGCTTCCGCCGCGAAGTTACAAGGCCATCGCGCGAAACACAAGGCGCCCAGCGCGCGTCAGGGTTTCCCCTACAGTCGCTGTATGCCCGCCCCCGACTTTTCGCGACGCCATTGAAACAACAAGATAATCAGCGAACTGAATGTCGCGGTGCCGTGAAAAACCAGAAATCGTTCGATCCGCATCGATGCGACGAATCCTCCTATTGGAAGACGACCTCGATACGCAAGAAAACCTGCGCGACATTTTGGAGATCGACGGCTACACCGTGGATGCGGCCGCCGCGTTGCAAGAAGCCATCCAGACGGCCGATTGGCCGTCGTATCAGGCGATTATCATGGATCGGAGGCTGGCCGATGGATTGGCCGAAAAGTTGCTTCCCAAAGTGCGCGCCTTCGCGCCGCGGGCGGCGGTGATCGTGGTGACGGGCTATCCCGATCTCGACGGCGCGATGGCGGCCCTGCGTCAAGGGGCCGCGGATTACATCCTCAAGCCCATCAACGCCGATGCCTTACGGGCCAGCCTCACGCGCATCGCCGAGCTGGCGGCTGCCAACGAGCGCGCCCGGCAGGCCGAGCGGCTGGCGATGGTCGGACAAATGATCGCCGTCGTCACGCACGAAGCGCGAAACTTCTTGCAATTGACCCTGGCGAGCCTGGAGATGTTGGCCGACGAAGTAGCCGGGCAGGACGAAGCAACGCGGCTCGTCGAGAGCGCCTTGCACGTTCAAGGCAAGCTGAAAACGCTATTCGAAGACATTCGCTCGTCCGTCTCCCCGCTGGTCATCAGCCCGCGGCCGTCAAACCTGACCGCGGTGGTCCGCAAGGCGTACGAAGACGTGCGTGCCGCGGCGCACCACAAGCACGTCGAGCTGCGGGAGAAGTTCGGCCGCGGAGGCGAACCCACGTGCCAAATCGATGCCTTTCGTATCGGCCAGGTGTTCCGCAACCTGTTCGAGAACTCGCTGGCCGCTTGCCCGGCGCCGGCGCGGATCGACGTGCGGTACGAGCACGCCGAGACCGCGGGCCGCCGGGCACTGCTCATCGTGGTACGCGACAACGGACCGGGGTTGAATGCCGAGCAGAAGCAAAAAATCTTCGATCCCTTTTACACCACCAAGCCCGATGGCACCGGGCTAGGGATGGCCATCGTCAAGCGAATCATGGAGGCCCACGGCGGCGACATCGCGCTCGGACAAGGCGAGCACCGCGGCGCGGAATTTATCCTCACCTTGCCAGCGCTTTAGAGAATCCCGTCGCCCCCCGATCGCTTGCATCTCGTGCAGCGCGGCTAAAATGGCGTTGGCGCGGCTTTGGCTTACTCCAACCAGGCACGTAGGGAAACGGTTTCATGATCCTCCACGTCGACATGGATGCGTTTTATGCTTCGGTGGAGGAACGCGAGCGGCCCGAGCTCGCCGGTAAGCCGTTGATCGTCGGCGGTACGCCCGAAGGCCGAGGGGTTGTGGCGGCGGCCAACTACGAAGTACGCAAATATGGCGTCCACAGCGCGATGCCAACGGCAACGGCCTTGCGGCTCTGCCCGCGGGCGATCGTCATTCCGCCCCGCTTGGATTATTACGCCGAGATTGCGGAGCAGATTCGAGCGATCCTCGACCATTATACACCGCTAGTTGAGCCGCTGTCGCTCGATGAGGCATTTCTCGACGTCACGGGCAGCGAAGGGTTGTTTGGAGATTCGGTCGCGATCGGCCAGTCGATCAAACGGGCGATTCGCGATGAGCTACGGCTTACGGCGTCGGTGGGCGTGGCTCCCAACAAGTTTCTGGCAAAAGTTGCGAGCGATGTGCGAAAGCCGGACGGTTTTGTCCTTGTGGAAGACAAGGACATTCAGCATTTTCTGGATCCGCTCCCCGTCGGCCGTCTCTGGGGCGCGGGCCGCGTGACCTGCCAGGTGTTCGATGGGATGGGCGTCAAAACGATCGGCGATGTTCGTCGTATGCGGGTCGAGATTCTGCGGCGGCATTTGGGCCGGACGGGTGAACATCTTTGGCAGCTCGCCCACGGTATTGACGAGCGGCGCGTGGTGCCCGATCGCGATGCCAAGTCCATCTCGCACGAAACGACGTTTCCCCGCGACATCGTCGAACTCCAAACGTTGCGGGCCTGGGTGGCGGAGTTGGCCGAACAGGTGGCGTGGCGGCTGCGGCGGCACCGGCTCCGCGGGCGCACCGTGCAGATTAAGCTTCGTTATGCCGATTTTCAAACCATCACTCGCGCTGAAACGTTGTCTGACTCTACCAACGTAACGGAAGAGATCCGGCAGACGGCTTGCCGGCTGCTGGAGCAGCGTCTGCCGAACCGCCGATTCGCGGTCCGTTTGCTGGGTGTCGGCGTGAGTCATTTCGAGAACCCCGAGCAAGTGCAGGCTACGCTCTTTTGTGATGATTCAAGCCAGCGCCAAGCCAGGTTGGACGCGGCCGCCGACAAGCTGCGGGAACGGTTCGGCGTGGATGCCCTGAGACGCGGCAGCGTACTCTTGCACGGCGCCAAACACTACGCAACGCCACGGCCAAGCGATCCGGTTGCTCCGCGTCCGGAAGCTACCTAGCGGCAAAACCACTCGTTCACCGATTAGCCACACTCCGTTACCATTATTTTAGTGAATAGCCCGCTCTCGTTGTTTGAACCCGGATACCGTGCATCGGGCATTTTGCTGCACGTGACGTCTCTGCCGTCGCCTTACGGCATCGGCGACGTGGGGCCGACCGCGCTGGCTTGGGTCGATCGGCTTCACGCCGCCGGGCAAAGCTGGTGGCAAGGCTTGCCTCTCGGCCCCACCGGCTACGCCAATTCGCCCTATCAGTCGCTCTCGTCGTTTGCCGGCAACTGGCTATTGATCAGCCCCGACTGCCTGATCGCCGAAGGTTTGCTGGAGCCGAGCGACGTCGCCGGCATCTCGTTTCCGGAAACGTCGGTCGATTACGACGCCGTCATCGTGTTCAAACATCGGCTGCTCGATACTGCCTTTGCCAGGTTCAGCGGCAGGGCTGGACGAGGGCTGAAGTCGGCTTTCGAGCAGTTTTGCGGCGGCCAGGCCCGTTGGCTGGACGATTACGCACTGTTTTGCGCCCTTAAAGCAAAGTTTAACGGCGCCTACTACGCTGATTGGCCCGCCGAGGTCGCTCTGCGCGACAAGGCCGCTCTGGCCAGCGCTCGGCGTGAGCTCGCCGGCCCGATCGATCAGGTTCGTCTGGGCCAATTCTTGCTGTGGCGGCAGGGCGAACATTTGAAGAGATATGCCCACGGCAAGGGCATCCGACTGATCGGCGACCTGCCTTTCTTTGTCTCGCCCGACTCCAGCGACGTGTGGGCGAACCCAGAACTGTTCCTGCTCGACGAACAGTGCCGGCCACGGGCGGTCGCCGGGGTGCCGCCCGATTACTTCAGCGCCCAGGGCCAGCTCTGGGGCAATCCGCTGTACGACTGGGATGCGCTTCGTGCGAGCGGTTACCGCTGGTGCGTCGACCGCGTTCGCGCCTTGCTCTCGCACGTCGATGTCATTCGTCTCGACCATTTTCGCGGCTTTGCCGCGGCCTGGCACGTGCCGGCCGGCGCCGCGACCGCCGAATCCGGCCAATGGGTTCCCGGCCCTGGGGCTGATTTTTTTGCGGCAGCCCAGCGCGAGCTGGGCGGGCTGCCCTTTATCGCCGAGGACCTCGGACTGATTACACCGGACGTAGTTGCGCTGCGCGATCGGCTTGGCGTGCCCGGCATGCGGGTGCTTCAGTTCGCGTTTGATGGAAGTAGGGACAATCCTCATCTGCCCGAGAATTACACGGCGAATACGGTGGTCTACACGGGCACGCACGACAACAACACCACACGGGGCTGGTACGACGAGCTGCCCGACCGCGAGCGGCAAAATGTGTGTCGCTATCTCGGGGCGTCCGCGATCGCAGGCGATCAAATCGCGAGCGATTTGCTGCGGCTGGCGTGGTCGTCGCCGGCTGGGATGGCGATGACGCCGCTGCAGGACGTACTCAATCTCGGAGCCGAGGCGCGGATGAATGTGCCGGGCCGGCCAGAAGGGAATTGGCGGTGGCGGGTCACCGACAAGATGATAAACGGTGTGGCGTTCGATTGGCTGGATGATCTAACCCGCTCGTGTCAACGAGTGCCAGTGGCGGTGGCCCGGAAAACCTCGGCGTTGTAAGCTGACGACGGTCAATCTGTCACATGAGGCGCGCCCTATCGCACACGCCGTAATGAGCTTCGCAACTCTTGCGAGCCGCAAAGGCGGTTTTCTCGCCGGTCTAACACTTTCGCGCCAATATTGGCACGACGCGTGCTTCTTCAGCCGCCGCCAAAGATCAGCCGGCAGCCGCATCGGTACGCGGCTGCGAAACCATCAGACGCCGGAGGTTTACTGTCATGCGGTCACCCATTCGACGCAACGTTGCCCCCAACTGTCCAACTCCCGATCAAATTTATCAGCGCGCGGCGATGATCCGATCACAATGGAGCCGACGTCAGCATCGCACTCGCGCAGGTCTGCCGCCCAAGGAGAATACTTTTGAAATTGCGGTCGTCCCGTCATCTGTCTTCGACGGCCGTCGTGGGTCGATTGATTCCGATTGACGGACGCCTCATGTCCTGTTCAGCCAACTGCATGAGTTCCGCGGCGGGCACCCCGCCCTCCGCCATCACGGTCTTGGCGGGATCGACCACGTAAATCAGCGCGACGTCGCTTCCGAGCGATCGCGCAAACTCGCTGCCCACTTCAACGGCATGGGCCGCCAGGGAACTGCCATCGACGGCGATCAAAATCTTGCGAATGCTCATAAATTCTGTTCCCAACGCATCGCGACGACCTGTGCGAAGCCGCACGAACATGTGCCAATTCGCCAGGCCGCTCACTTTTCTTCGGCGGGCCGCAAGGCCTTTTCGAGCGCTAAAACGGCATGGGCCGCCTCGATGAGTTTCTGGTTCTTGTCGGCGGCCAGTTCCTGCAGGCGGCGGAAGGCGGTCCGTTCGTCGACGCCCGTCACTTTCATCAACACGCCCTTGGCCTGTTCAATGATCCGGCGGTCGGCCAGCGTCTGCCGCAGGTCGGTCGCTTCCTTGCGCAGTTCCTGGATCTCTGAAAAGCGCCGCATCGCCAGGCCAATGGCAGGCCCGAGGGACGCCTTGCCGATCGGTTTGACCAGGTAGGCCAGGATGTGATCGGCTTCGGCACGCTCGATCAATTCAGCGTCGTGGTAGGCCGAAATCAGAATGATCGGCACGGCGCACTCACGGCAGATTTCATTCGCCGCCTCGATGCCGTCCATGTCGGGCATCTTGATGTCGGTAATCACCAGGTCGGGCTTCAGCGCGCGGCAGTGCTCGACCAGCTCTTTGCCGGTTTCGGCGACCGACACGACCTGATGCCCCAACGTCGGCAGCATGCGCTCGAACCAATCGCGCATGTCGGCTTCGTCGTCGGCAACCGCGATTCTCAGTGCGCCATTCATACGATTTGTCGTGGCAAGGTGACGACGATTTCCGCGCCGGGCCTGGGCCGCTCGCCCACTTCGATCAGCCCTCCGTGCGATTGGATAATTCGCTTGGCAATCGCCATGCCAAGGCCGGTGCCTTTGGTTTTGGTCGTGAAAAACGGATCGAAGATGCGAGCGCGCTGCTCGTCGGTCAGGCCCGGCCCGCTGTCGACAAACGAGACGCGCAGCGCCGGTTGACCGTTGAGCCGCGTCGAGCAGCAGCAAACGGCTATCTCGCCGCTTGGTGGCATCACACTGATGGCGTTCTCAAAAATGTTCCGGAATACCTGGCTGAGCCGGAAGCGATCGACGGGGCAGCGAGCGCCGCCGGGATCGACCGATTCGCGAAGCTGAATCCGCTTGGCCTCGTGGGACTGCGCCAGATCCGACCAGCACTCGCGCCACACGGCTTGCAGGTCGCACGGTTCGCGCTTCAAGACGATCGGCGCGGCATAATCGCGCACTTCTTCATAAAGTTGCTGTAGGTGTTCCTGCGCACGCTCGGCCCTGCGCACCAGTTCGAGGGCCTCCGGGCGGTCTTCGAGCTCCAGTTCGAGCATGTCGAGGCAGGCTTTGCTGCGCTGCAAGGCATTGCGGCTTTCGTGCGTCAGGCCGGTCATCATTTGGCCGATGGCGGCCAACCGTTCGGCCTGCAGGGCCTTGCGCTGGGCCTCGTCGATTTCCGTAAGATCGTGGCCGATGAGGAGCAACGCGGGTTGTGCGCGAAAATTGTCCAACGGCTCGGTATTCCACTCGATGCTGCGGAGCGAGCCGTCTTTGCACCGCACGGTGTCTCGCAACCCACGCAAAGAGCGACTGTGAGGGCCGCTGACGATCCAGCGCGCCCAATACGCGTCGGCCGGGCCGGAAGCAAAGACGTCGGCGAAATCGCGCCCCGCCAGTTCACTTGTCGTGTAGCCGGTCAGCGCTTCGGCAAACGGATTGAGATAGAGGATGCCGCCGTCGGGCCGCAGGATGACCGTCGCGGAAGGGGCGGCTTCGACCAGCGAGCGGAAGGCCGCGTCGCTTTGGGCTTTCGCCCTAGCCAGCCGGCGGCGCTCGACGGTTTGAGCAAGCCGCGCGCGCAATACGTCGGCGTTGATGGGTTTCAGGATGTAGTCGGCGGCGCCGTTGCGCATCGCCGCGACGGCGCCGTCCAAATCGGCGTAGCCCGTCGCCTCGATCACGTCGACCTCGGGCGCCAGCTCCTTGAGCCGCGGCAAAAGATCCTCGGCCGACCCATCGGGCAAACGCCGGTCGAGAATGGCGATCGCCACTTGCGACCAATCGCGGTCGGCCAGGGCCTCGCGCATCGTGCCCACGGCATCGACGCGATAGCCGTCCAGCTCCAAAATGTCGCTGAGATTGGCCCGCGTATCGTCGTCGTCTTCAACGATCAGGGCGGTTGTCGGCGTGCGGTGGTTCATGCTTGGTCAAGCTGGCCAAAACCTCCAGCAGTTTTGGCACGTCGAAGGGCTTGTAGCAGGCGGCGTCGGCACCGGCCGACAAGGTTTGCTCGACAAGCTGCTCCATTTCGCTGCGCGCCCCGGTGACCAGCACCGTACGCGCTGTGGGGTTGGCCTGCCGGACGAGGCGGAACACGTCGGCCCCCGTGCCGCTGGGCAACTTCATGTCGATCAACACCACGTTGTGCTCGCGCATCCGCAGGCGTTCGGCGGCCCCGGCCGGGTCGTGCGCCATGCACACCCGATAGCCGCGCTCGCGGAACAAATCCCACAGCGTGTGACACAGATCGTGATCGTCGTCGACGATCAGCACCACCGGTTGGCCCACCGCCTCATCGACCAGACCCAGCAGTTTGGACAGATCGACCGGCTTGGGGAGGATTTGCCAGGCGCCTGCCGCCAGCGCCGCGCTGGCCGTGTTGCTGCTGGCGTACGCCGTGACGACGATGGCCACCGTGCCCGATTGCAGTTGCTTGATGCGCCGATAAAGCTCCAGTCCGTCCATGCCGGGCATCTTCAGGTCCAACAGCGCCACGTCGTAGGCGTTTTGCTTGACCAGCTCGATGGCGCTGGTGCCGTCGTAGGCCACATCGACCTGGTAGCCCAGGTCGGTCAGAATGTCCGACAAGTTCGCACAGGTGTCGACTTCGTCGTCGACCACAAGGATCCGCGAAACGATATTGCTCATGCGCCCGCGTCCTTTGCTGAACCCTGAAACCCTGAACCCTCGCGAAACTCCGAACCGTCATGCGCGGCGGGTAGACGCACGGTGAACTGACTACCGCTGCCGACTTCACTGGCAACCTGCAATCGCCCGCTGTGTTTATCGATGATCGACCGCGTGACCGCCAGACCGAGTCCCATCCCGCGGGCTTTGGTGGAGAAAAGCGGCTCCAGGACGCGCTCCAGGCTCTCGCGGGGAATTCCCACGCCGGTGTCGGCCACCGTGATCGCCACGTCGTCTTCCAGCGGCCGCCCGATGATGGTGAGCGTGCCACCCTGCGGTAACATGGCATCGCGCGCGTTGCGCACCAGATTGCCGAATACAATCTGCAACTGGCGTAGATCGCCCAACACGTGCGGCAAATCGGGCGGAAAATCGAGCTTTACCGAAATCTCGTCGGGCATCGCGTTCAGCTCCAACACCTCTCGTAGGCATTTCTCGGCGCACAACGGGTGCAGCTCGGGCATCGGCAGCCGGGCAAAATCCGAAAGTGCCGTAATGACCCGATCGGCCAGCTCGACCTGCCGTTCGATGCGCTCCAAATGCTGCCGCACTTTTTCAGGGGGCGCCTGCCGCGCGTTCACGAGATAATAAACCGAGGTCTTGACTACGTTCAAGGGGTTGCGCAGCTCGTGGGCGATGCCGCCCGCCACCTGACCAATGGCAATCAACCGCTCGGCGCGCTGCTGCCGCAGGCTGAATTCGGTTTGATAGGCGTCTTCAATGATGGCCAGATCGAGGTCTAACAGCATATTGAGCGACGTGCGCGTCGCCCGCAACCCGCGTGCGTCGCCGGTCCAGACGCGTTCGAGGGCTTGAATGATTCCCCGCCGAAGTCGTGAAAGAGCGGCATTGGTGTAGACCTGCGCCAGCCCGATTTCGACGTGGCGATAACCGACGCGCCAACGCCGCTTGACGTAATCGATGTCGTACTTGCCCGACACCAGGTCGCGCAGCCAGGCACGCAGCGTCCCTTTCAGCCGCTCGACTTGCGCCGTGCCGCCGGTGATGACCTTTTGCGCATCCGGATGACGCGCGATTTCTTCGTAGAAATCGTCGATCAGCTCGATGACATGAGGTTCGATCAAATCGGCGGCCGCGGCCACCCGCCGCGCGTCGTCGTCGGTCCAGCCGATGTACGCCTGCAGCTCTTGATAGAGATGGTAGATTTTGTTCCAGGGCATGAATTGCTGAGAAAAACCGTAGTCTAAAATGGCACAACTCCGTCCACACTAACCCGAAGCGTAAGCGAGGAAACAATTATCTTGCCTCGCTAACGCTTCGGGTTAGTGTTGGTGCGCAACCCTCGCAATCACGGTTGCGTCTCCGCCCGTCGGTTCAAGCCGGCTGGCGCACCCCTTCGTGCAGCCAGGCGACGGCCTCTTCGTGCTGCTCCACATCGAAATAGCGAACCTTGGCGGTTGTAAACGGCTTGCAGAAGGCGGCCATGCCCGCCTCCCATTTCCGCTCGCCCACCAGGGCCAGCCGCTCAATATCGGCAAAGTGCTTGGCGTCGAACTTGATGTCTTCCCAGAGAGCACTGAGCTTCCAACCGTGGAAGTCGTGCAACTGGACGAGCATCCGCAGCTTGCCGTGCTGCTGGATGCGAGCCTCGATTTCCGGGACGAAGTGCTGGTAATCTTGCTTGGTGAGTTTGCCACTCAGCTTGATCGCGAACACCTTTCCCTCAGCTTCTTCACGAATCTCGACGGGCATCGTAAAGTCCTCCTCAGCGAAACAGAGACGAAGAAACAACGACAGTTGTATAAGCCATGTTTGGTGACGGATTCAACCGCCGAAGGCCAGGACGCAAACGTGCTCACGATCGCGCCTTCTTGGACAAGAAAATGGTTTGGGTGCTAACTCCGAACCTCGCATAGGCACGCCGTATGCCATACGCAACGCGGCTTCGCCCGATCGGCAAAAACGGGCAAAAAGGTGCGGGGTTGGCCGTTGGTTTCCGGGTGAGGCGCGCCGTTGGTAGCGCGCACTGTGCGAAACGGCGCGCCGTAGGCGTACCCATGGCGAAATATCTGTAGGGAACGGACTCCGTGCCGTTCTGTGAACTGCGATTCGGCCCCGCGCCGCCCCTCGCGCCAGCGGCACGGAGTCCGTTCCCTACAGACGTCGAACGTAACAATTAAGGATTGGCCAAAACCGATCAAAACCCACAGTGGGCAATGCCCACTCTACGGTCGCGAACTTTTCAGCCCGATTCCGTCAGGCTGGAAAGCCTGACCTACAAAAAATCCCAAAACTGATGTTGACACGCCAATCGCCCCATCTTAAATTGTCATCCGTGCGACGTACTCGGGAAGGGTACGTTGCTGACAGGCCGACCATGCCCCACTGTGCGAGACATAGCGCAGGCGGGGTCTTTTTGTCGCCACTTCGCCGCCACGCACGTCGATTCACGCATCGACTCCCCCGCCGCGTGTTCTGGCTTCTCCGGCAGATACCGGACG
Source organism: Pirellulales bacterium (assembly GCA_036379195.1). Lineage (GTDB taxonomy): Bacteria > Planctomycetota > Planctomycetia > Pirellulales > JAICIG01 > JAICLL01. Next base: position 397 of record DASVHB010000633.1, on the reverse strand, counting down.
CTGTTGTTCCCCGTTTCGTCTTCTGGAGTTGACCATGGTTACCGCAATTTCATCGCGCCGCTCATCGACGGCCGGCCAATGGCCCGCGACGGCCGCCGAGGCGCAGCGCCGGCTGCAAAACAGCCCCTATCCCTCGCATCGCCGGCTGCATTGCAGCTTTCGAGCTGGCGTGTTGATCGTCCACGGCCGTGTTTCTTCGTACTACCTCAGGCAGATGGCCTTCGCGCTGGTGGCCGATCTCGACGGCGTCGACCAATTCGTCGATCGCGTGGAAGTCGTGGCACCGGCGTAAGGCCAATCGTGTTTAAACCAAGGCGGCGTCCGCCTCCGTAGCTCCGACACTCCGTGGCGGAGATTTGTGCGGGTCGCCAACGGCGACCGCAATCCCCGTCACGGA
>DASVHB010000632.1:0-3711 GCA_036379195.1 Pirellulales bacterium | reverse complement strand
GCCGCGCCGCTTCGTAAAGACTCGCGTGCTGACGCTGAAATCGCTCGACGGCGGCGACTTCGTCGGCGGCCTCACCGTCGCGGGCCAGTTCGGCCGCTGGTACGTCGAGCAAACTCTCGCGGGCTTCGAGAAATTCGCGGCTGGCGCCAAAGGCGATCTCATCGAGGGTTTCGACCACGGCGGCCGCCTTGGCGGCCGAGACCAGGTCGGTTTGCACGTTTACGCGAGCCGCGCGTGCCAGCGCCTCGGCCAGCAAGGCGTTGCCGCGCGAGGCCTCGGCCACCTTCAACCGCAGCGATTGAAACAAGTCGGGCGAGGGCACCAGCGTCTGCGTGGCCAACAGGTGAGCGAAGTGATCGAACACCGCTTCTTCCACCTCGCGGCGCGGATCGTACATCGGCTCGCGGCGGCCCACCAGCCGCAGCCGCGTGGAAAACATCGCCCCGGTCGGCGAGATAAAATCTTCATCCATCGACAGCCCGAGCGTGGCCAGGTTCTCAAGCGTTCGCCCGCCGGCAGGATGTTCGGCGATGGGAAAAAACTCTTCCCGCGGGGCGCTGGTCTGCAATGCGCACAGCAGCAACAGCCCGGCACAATAGGTCTCGATCTTTTTGCCCGTCAGCGGCTCGCCCCGCAGGCCCAACACGCCATCGAGCCGAAAGTTCAGGTCAAACAGCGACTCGTTGCCGATGACGTCGCGGGCGGCTTTGCCCATGGCGGCGGCGATGGACGCGTCGGCGTGGCGCAAAAAGCAATAATTCAGCGAACGCAAGACGTAGGTCTCGACGTTCGCCGCCGGAATGCGGCTGCCGCGTTCGGGCAGGTCGACCAGCACCATCCGCTGGATACCGTCGCTGCCGCGGGCCGACGCCACCACGCCGACGTGCGTGAACAACCCCGGCGTCAGATCGGTGAATTGGTTGTAGGGCGAAGGATTACGCATCAGCAGCCAATCGCCGGGCTGCACCTCAAACGAACCGATGCGATAGCTGTTCTCGGTGAGTCCTTCGCGCGCGAGTGCATCGAGCCAGCGCATCAACTCGGCATGCCGCTTGGCCCAATCGCCGCGCAGGCGCGATGCGGCGACGAGGCCCAGGGCCTTGCGCAGCTTTCGGGGAGTCGTCGGTGGCGGCGGCAGCGACTCGCGCGGTTCGGGCCACGGCTCTTGCGGAAGGCCAATCCGGCGAATGGTCTCGGCGGCGGCGATGGCTAACTCGGGACTTCGCTGGGCACGCGCCACCACGTCGACCAAAAACGGCAACACCGAGGTTTCGCCTGTCGCCGCGACGAGTTGCAAGACTTTTTGTTGTACCGCCGGATCTATGCGCGGGGCGGCAGCGCCCTCGGGCGTGGCCCAACAAAGCTGCGCGGCAAGAAAAGCCCCCACGCTGCTGCGCTCGAGCAACAGGCGATCGAGCAGCCAGCGGGCCTCGGCGGGACGAGCCACCAGCCGCGGAAGGGCCGTGCTCAACGCATCGACTTGCAAATAGCGCAGCTTGCCCGACAGATCGGTCAATTGGGTGACCGCCCGCAGATAGGCGCACAGGGCATCGTGGCGCGCCGGCTCGTCGGGCAGGGCGGCGAACCGACGCCGAACGTCGAGCGTGTCGTCGAGCAGCCGATCGACCGTGTTCTTGGCGGAGAGCAACTGCCCCGCGGCCTCGAGCAAGTGTTGATCTTGCGCGGCGGGCTGAGCCAGTCGCAGGCACCAAAGCTCGACGGCTTCGGCGGCTTTCGCCATCCGCGTGTTCGATTCGGCCGAGAAGGCCGCCGGCTGTTCCGGTGTGGCGCGATCGAGTTCGGCCAGCCACAGCCGCAGCGACTCGGCGGGCGGGGCGGCGCGCGCCGGCACGGCCAGCGACACGAGCAGCAGCGACAAGGCGATTCGCGTTTTCACAGCATCGCGCACATGACGTAAAGGACGGCGAAACCGATGAGCATGAAACCGCCGATCCAAGCCGCCATGCGCACGGCGCCTTCGGCAATCGGCCCCGGCAATTCGTGCCGGGTGGCCGAATAAACCAGACTGACCACCACGATCAGCGGCAGCGCAAACCAAAGTTCGTTGATCCGTGCCAACAGCAGCGATGCGCCGGCAATCGCAGCCCAATCGATCATACCGCGCCTTCGTGGTGTTCGTCGTCGTCGCCGCCCGGATCGTCGTCTTTTTTACGCGGCGCGGGCGCCGAATACGCCGGTCCGCCCCAGGCATCGTAGATGGCCAGCACATTTAGCAGCCCGGCGATCATCGTGTAAACCGTGCCCAGCTCCCAATAGCCGTGCAGTCGCTTTTGAATGCGGTCGAGCTCGTCTTCGTTCTTTACGTTCGGATCATTCACCCGCGGCGGGGCCATGTATTCCTGCCCGAATATCTTAAAGGGCTTGGCTCGCTTGGCCTGCACCATCGCGGGCAGAGCCGGCAGCCCCACCCACACCTGGCACAAATAAGGCAGCCGGCGATCGGGCGGACGCCACGAGGCATACACCACGCGGCCCTCGCCCAAATAAAGCCCGTAGCCGAACGTTCCCAAGATGCAAACGAAAAACAGCACGGCCTTGTGCCGCCGCCCCTGATACCAATGACCCAGGCCGGGCAGCAGCCACGCCAGAAACGCCGCCGTCAGCGGGTCTTTCAGATCGATCTCCAGATGGTCTTCTGGGTCGTGTGCGGTCGCCTCGGGCGAGGCCGCTGGCTTAGGCATGGATGAGGATACTCCGGATAATGCTCCGTCGGGGCGCCCGGCAAATCGGCTCCTTCATTCTATCCGGCCCGGCCCGCAACGCCAGATCAACCGGTGCGGCCGGCGAGGTTCGCCGAAACCGCCCTTTTTTGTTGATCGCTGAACCCTCGCCAGGCGGCATTCCGATGCATCTTTTAGCAGTCGGCAATGTTTGCGCAAGCCGGCGAGACGCGGTTGGAGCACCTCAACGAGGAGAACCCACGTGGCAAAGGCGAAAAAGGCGGCGGTCATCCATCTCGAACGGCGGGCCAGCAAATCGGCAGATCGCCGTAAAACCGATCGCCGTCAGGACGAAAAACCGGTCGAGGTCGAACGGCGGCAACTCCAGCGGCGCGAAAAGGTCAGTCGGCGGCGGCAAATCGACCCCACCACCTGCGAGCGCGAGTACACGCCCGACGAGGTCGAGTTCATGAACGCCATGGATGAATACAAGCGCAAGAGCGGGCGGATGTTCCCCACGTGCAGCGAGGTGCTGGAAGTGATTCGGGGGCTGGGCTATCTGAAGTCGGGCCAGCCGCTCGCGCCGGTGGAGTTTGCCGTGGCGCAGACGGCGGAATAGTGCGGCCGTAGCGATGTGAATATAAAAACCGATGAGCACGCAAGCGGCTATTCGTTGACATACGTTTCCAGAAACCGCGCGAGGCGGTGGAAATCGCTGTCAGGCTCGACGTGGCGAACCACCGTGACCAACGTCGACGGATCGACCAGGTCTTCAAACGGCACGTACCGCAGCTCAAGCTGCCCTTCGACCGAGACCATCACCCCGTCGAGATTGCGCTCGACCAACGCGCGATACGCGCCGACGCCCAACTGGCTGCCTAACATCACGTCGAAGGCCAGCGGGCGGGCGCAACGGATTTCGTAGCCAAGCTGCAGGCCCGTCACGCGGCGGCCGCGGCCGGTCTGACGCTTGTATTCTTCGGCAATCAGCTTTGAGAATGTACGGGCCATCTTTACCTGGGCGATGGCA
>DASVHB010000631.1:0-9790 GCA_036379195.1 Pirellulales bacterium | reverse complement strand
CACGAAGGCCGACGTGGTCAACACTCGTCCGTGGGCGCAGGTGCGGAAGATGCTGCAAGATCGACCAGCGAAGTGAGCGCCTTTAGGCCGAAGGCCTGCGGCAATGCTGGTAAGCCAGGATGACTTCGTAAAGGTCGGTGGAGATGGTGATCTCGTCGTCTTCGAAATCGCGCAGCCAGGTTCGTTCGCTGCGCACGGCGTCGGCGAGCAACGGAAAAACCTCGCCCAACGGAACACGCACCGTATTTTCCGCGGCCGGCGCCGGGCGAACAGCGGTGGCAGTTTCGGGACCGTGATAAATGCGCAGGCGGCATCGTGCCATAATGGTGCTTCCTAAGCTGGCGGTGACGCCTCTTGTATCGGCCAAAGCTCTCCTGCGGGTTTGATCTATTTGTCGGGAATTACGGATTCGCGCGTGAACCCATATTGCAGCGGAGACGCAGCTTGACAGCGCTACATCGACTGCCTAGATTGCCAAGGTTAAACTCTCTTCGCACCGTCCTCCTGCATGGCAAGCTCGACCGCGATTGATTTGGGGCACGTCGCCCAAGCGTTGGGACTCGCCGCGCCTCGCGTGCAGACGGTGGTCGAGTTGCTCGACGCCGGCAACACCGTGCCGTTCATCACCCGGTATCGCAAAGACCAAACCGGCGGGATGGACGAAGAGCAGATTCGCGATATCGAAGCGCGTATTGTCAAGCTGCGCCTGCTGGCCGAGCGAAAGCAAACGATTCTCAGGTCGATCGATTCGCAGGGAAAGCTGACGCCGGAGCTGGCCGCGGCCATCGCCGCCGCCGACACCGGCAAACGGCTGGAAGATCTCTACCTACCGTATAAGCCCAAAAAACAGACTCTGGCCACGATCGCCCACGACCGCGGGCTGGAACCTTTGGCGGTGGAGATTCTCGAAGCATCGCCGGCCTGCGCCGACCTCGACCGCCGGGCGGGCGAGTTCGTGAGTGTCGACCGCAAAGTGGCCACCGCCGCCGATGCGCTGCTGGGTGCCGGCCATATTCTGGCCGAGTGGTTCAGCGAACGCGCCGATTTCCGTGGCCGGCTGCGAGCCATTCTCGAACGAACCGGCAAGTTGCTGAGCAGCCAGGCAGAGCCGGAAGTAAAGCCCGAGAAACCGCGCCCGCAACCGCCCGCCAAAGAGCCCGCCGCCAAACCACCTGCCAAGCCGGCCGAGGTGCAGCTTGTCCTTTGGGCTAGCGAGGCGCAAACGGAATCGGCGCCCACCGCCGATCCGCCGGTAGACCCGGGGCCTGTGGCCGGCACGGACATCGCATCAAGCGCCCAGGACCAGCCGGGCACAATGCCCGCAGCGACCGGCACCGAGCCGCACGCAGACGCGCCGGAAGACCCGGCCCTTGTGGCCGGCGCGAGCATCGCATCAAGCATCCAGGAACCTGCGCACACAAGTCCCTTAGCGACCGGCACCGAGCCGCACGCAGACGCGCCGATAGACCCGACCCCTGCCGCCGGCTCGCCGCCAATCGCCGGGGCGGCGGGCACTCAACCGACTCCGGCGCACGCACGCGCCACGCCTGCCAAGAAAGAGAAAGGCAAGGGCAAAAAAGGCAAAGACAAAGACGACCATAAGGCCTTCCGCGACTATTTCCAATACAGCGAGGCGCTCGACAAGGTTCCGCCGCATCGGATTTTGGCCATCAACCGCGGCGAGCGCGCAAGAGCCTTGCGTGTGCGAATTGAGGCCGATTTCGCCGCCATGCAGCAAGCCGTCGATGAGCTGCTGGTGCCGGCAGACCATCCGCATGCCGACTTTCTGCGCGGCTGCGGACGCGACGCCTTGTCGCGCTTGGTGTTGCCAAGCCTCGAACGCGAGGTCCGCCGAGAGTTGACCGATCGCGCCGAATCGCACGCCGTCGAGGTTTTTGCGCGAAACCTGCGGAATCTGTTGCTGCAACCTCCGGTGCGCGATCGCCGCGTGCTGGCCATCGACCCCGGCTTTAAGAGCGGCTGCAAGCTGGTGGCGATCGACGAATTCGGCAGCCTGCTGGAGCATGGCGTGGCGCACTTGTCGGGTTCGGCCGAGCGGCGCGCCGAGGCGGGCCAAAAAGCCGCCGACATGATCCGCCGGCTGCAACTGTCGGTGATCGCCATCGGCAACGGCACGGGCTGCCGGGCCGCCGAACAATGGGTCAGCGATTTACTCGCTGGCGAATTGGCCAACCAAGGCATCGCCTATACGGTCGTCAACGAGGCCGGGGCGAGCGTTTATTCGACCAGCCGGCTGGGTCGTGAAGAGCTTCCCAAGCTCGACCCCACCGTCCGCGGCGCGCTTTCCATTGGCCGGCGGCTGCAAGACCCGCTGAGCGAGTTAGTCAAGATCGACGCGGCGAATATTGGCGTCGGCATGTATCAGCACGACGTCAAAGCCAAGCACCTGCGCGAGTCGCTCGACGCGGTGGTGTCGTCGTGCGTCAACTATGTGGGTGTCGATGTCAACACGGCCAGCCCGGCACTGCTCAGGTATGTTTCGGGTTTGAATCAGCTTACCGCTCAGCGATTGTTCGATCACCGCGCGGCGCACGGCCCTTTTCAGAGCCGCGAACAATTGAAAGAGGTGCAGGGATTTGGCGAGGCGACGTTTGTTCAGGCGGCGGGCTTTTTGAAAATCGTGGGAGGCGCCAACCCGCTCGACGCCACCTGGATCCATCCCGAGAGCTACGTCGTCGCCCGGCAGATTCTCGACCGGCTGGGGGCCAAGGTGGAAGACCTGGCTGAAAAAGAGCGCGCCGCGCCCTTAGCCGCGCGGCTGGCTCAACTGCCGCTGGAAACGCTGACCGCTGAAACGCAGGTGGGCACGCTCACCCTGGCCGATATCGTCGCCCAGCTCACCCGCCCAGGCCGCGACCCACGCGAGTCGCTGCCGCCGCCCATCTTCAAACAGGGCATTTTGAAGCTCGACGATCTGACGCCGGGAATCGAGCTGTCGGGCACGGTGCTCAACGTCGTCGATTTCGGCGCGTTTGTCGACATCGGCTTGAAAGACAGCGGGCTGGTTCACATCAGCCAGCTCGCCAATCGTTATGTGCAGGATGCGCATGAGGTGGTATCGGTGGGCGACATCGTTCGCGTCTGGGTGCGCGAGGTCGATAAAGAGCGGCGTCGCGTGTCGCTGACGATGATCGCGCCGGGCACACGCCGCGCGGCCGCGGGGCACGGTGACGAGGGCAAGCGGCAGCGCCGCCCGCAGCGGCCTGCCCAAGCTCAAGCATCGGCCGGCGCGGCGCCGCCCGCTCCGAAGCGGCGCGAACCGCAGGGTGGCCGGCGCTCGGGTCAACCCGTCAAAAAACCCAAGTATCAGAAACCGCCCGCTCCCAAACCCAAGCCGAAGCCGCGCCCGGTGGTGCCGCTGAGCAAGGACATGATCGAAGGCAAAGCGCCGCTGCGCACGTTCGGCGACCTGCAGCAATTCTGGACGCTCAAGCAGCAAGAAGCCGACGATGAAGAGAAGGCGTCGGGGCAGTAAATCGGGGGGACGTTTCGCATGGAGGCCGCACCACTGGCCGTCCGCTGTCAACGCGCGTTTCGCCAGCGTATTTGGCGCGATGCACGCTTTTATTGGGTGGCCAGACGAGTAACGATCATGTCCGCCGACGACGCGGGCATCGATGCCGAAGTCCAAGGCTCGCGGCAAACGCCGTACGACGTGCTCATCGACTGGTCGGACGCGGCGCTCGATAACGTATTGCGGGTGGCGTGTAACTGTCCATATTTCCTCGACGGCTTTTTCTGCACGCATATCGCTGCTACGTTGCTCGAGGCCGACCACCAAGAAGGCGGTTTCTTGCCGCGCGGCTCACGTCCGCTCACAGTGAGGCGTCTGAAACTCGACGACGATGATGCGGAATATGACTTTTTCGTGGAGCGCGACGAGGACGACGCCGACGAAACCCCACCGCCCAGGCGCGCGCAAGCCGATGCGGCGGTGCGTCGTGCGGTGGCCCAGTCGTCGCAGTGGCGGAAACAGTTGCTTTCGCTTTCGGCGGCCCAACCGCAACCCACCGAACCTGCCAAGCCAATCCAGGACGAACTGCTGTACCACATCAACGTGTACACGCTATCCAATAACGGGCAATTGGTGGTTGACTTCTGGCGACGCCGACGTCATCCGGACGGCAGTACCAAAAAAATCAGCCCGTGGAACCTGGAAACGAGCGACCTCAGCCGATTCGCCGATCCGAACGATCGTGAATTATTGGGCATGATCGTCGGGGTGCGGGTTAATGACTCCTACTCTTCGGTTTACGGCCGGTTTTACGACGGGCGGCGATACTCGTCGTGCGAGATCTCGCCGGCAAGCTATGAATTGCTGTTGCCGCGGTTGTGCGCCACCGGGCGGTTGGTTTGGACCCGCGCGGGATCAGTCGATGACGAATTGCATGTCTTGCGCTGGGACGATGGCCCGCCCTGGGATTTCAAACTTCGCCTCGAAGCGAAAAATGCCAATGTTTGGCGATTGCGTGGCGTGCTTTTTCGCGGCGACGAGATCGGTTCGCTCGATCAGGTAGTCGCCGTCACCGGACGATGCGTTTTGTTCCGCGATGTGCTTGCGACGCTGACGCCCTCGGTGAGCAGTGCGGCATTGCTGGCGGCCACGCGGACCGGCGACATTGCGTTGCCCGCCGCGCAGATTGACGACCTGGTCGAGCAGATCATCCAGACGCCGGGGCTGCCACCGGTGGAGTTGCCGCAGGAATTGCATTGGCAAGAGCAGCATCCCCAGCCGCGGCCTCGCCTGGCGATTCGGCAATCGAAATACGGAGAGCGTGCCGCCTTTCAGGCGTCGCTCACGTTTGACTACGAAGGCTTGGTCACCGAGTTGAATGATGGTCGTTCGACCTTGCTCGATCGTGCGGGCCGGCGCGTCGTCCACCGAGCGCGAGAGGCGGAAGCGGAGGCATGGGAACGGTTGTGGCAGTTGGGCGCCAAGCCGCCGCCTTACTACGAGCGGCGAGAGTGCAACGCCCAAATTCCCCGCACGAAGTTTGCTCCGCTGGTGGCGGCCCTGACGGAGGCCGGCTGGCATGTCGAGGCGCAGGGCAACTTGATTCGCCGCGCGGGCGACTTTCGAATCAGCGTTTCATCGGGCGTCGATTGGTTCGAGCTCGATGCGCAGGTCGACTATGGCGGCGTGACGGCGGGCCTGCCCGAGCTGTTGGCGGCCGCGAGGCGCGGCGACGCCTTCGTGACGTTGGGCGACGGCACGCAGGGCATGCTGCCCGCCGAGTGGCTCTCGCGATACGCGCCGCTGGCTCTGCTTGGCAAGTCAGAAGGCGACAAACTGCGTTTTCAGCATTCACAAGCATTGCTGCTCGATGCCTGGCTGGCGGCGCAGCCCGAGGCGAACGTCGATGCAACCTTTCGCCGTGTGCGCGAGAAGCTGACCTCGTTCGAGGGAGTTCAGCCGCAGAGCGAGCCGAAGGGCTTCGTCGGCGAGCTGCGGCCCTACCAGCGCGAAGGTCTCGGCTGGCTGGCATTTCTCGACGAGATGAGCTTTGGCGGCTGCCTGGCCGACGATATGGGCCTGGGCAAAACCGTGCAAGTGCTCGCCAGGTTGGTCGAGCAACGCCGGCGACCCGGCGGCCCCGCGAAGCAACCTGCTCCCTCGTTGGTGGTGGTGCCGCGCAGCCTGGTGCAAAATTGGATGCAAGAGGCGGCGCGTTTCACGCCCGAACTCAAGGTGCTCGACTACACCGGGCTGGCTCGCCGAGATCAGCGCGAGCGGTTCGATCAGTACGATCTCGTCGTCACCACCTACGGCACCGTGCGCCGCGACGCCGGGCATCTCAAGGACATTGATTTCGATTACGCCATCCTCGATGAAGCCCAGGCGATCAAGAATTCGTCGTCACAAGCGGCCAAAGCTTGCCGTCTCTTGCAGGCGCGGCGAAGGCTGGCCATGACCGGCACCCCGGTCGAAAACCATTTGGGTGAACTGTGGTCGATCTTCGAGTTCTTGAACCCCGGCATGCTCGGCCAATCGAATACGCTGGGCGGGCTTGGCAAGAACCGCTCCAACGGCGGCGAAACCGTAGGTCTGCTGGCCAAGGCGCTGCGACCATTCATCCTGCGACGCACCAAAGAGCAGGTGCTCAAAGACTTGCCCGAAAAGACCGAGCAAACGCTTTATTGCGAACTTGATACGCGCCAGCGCAAGTTGTACGACGAGCTGCGCGACCATTACCGCGCCTCGCTGACTAAGCGCATCAGCGACGTGGGAATCAAACGGGCAAAGATCCACGTGCTCGAAGCGCTGCTGCGGCTGCGCCAGGCGGCCTGTCATCCGGGGCTGATCGACCGTGCTAAACAAGGGCAATCGAGCGCGAAGCTGGAAACGTTGCTCGAGCAGTTGCATGAAATCAAGCAAGAGGGGCACAAGGCCCTCGTCTTCTCGCAGTTTACCAGCTTGCTGGCCATCGTTCGCCGCGAGTTGGACGACCGGCAAGTGACCTATGAGTATCTCGATGGCAAGACGCGCGATCGGCAGCAGCGGGTCGACCGGTTCCAGCAAGATCCGGCCTGCCAGCTCTTTTTAATCAGCCTCAAAGCGGGCGGGCTGGGGCTGAACCTGACGGCGGCCGAATACGTGTTTATTCTCGATCCCTGGTGGAACCCGGCAGTCGAGGCCCAAGCGGTCGATCGTGCTCACCGCATCGGCCAGCATCGGCGGGTGTTTGCCTATCGCCTGATTGCCCGCGATACCGTGGAAGAGAAAATCTTGCAGTTGCAGGGCGAGAAGCGCAAGCTGGCCGACGCCATCATCACCGAAAACAACAGCCTGATCAGGGAACTAACCGCCGAGGATTTGACGTTACTGCTGAGCTGAGCGGTCGCCCAAAGCCGCTTTTCGCTCCGCGAAAGTAGCGCCACTTTCGCGGCGCGAAGGCGACAATGCCGTGCGCCATTTCGGCAGTGATCTCTCTTAGCCCGGAAGATTCATCAGCTCACACTAACCCGAAGCGCAAGCGAGGACGTGCAACGAACTGCCTCGCTCGCGCTTCGGGTTGATGTAAGACCACCGTGGTTCGGACACCCCGAGGGCTGACGAATAATCTGGGCTAGCGCGCTCGCAGGTATTGCTGATACGCCGCGACCGCCAGCTCGTCGCAGCGGTCGTTCTCGACATGGCCGCTATGGCCGGCCACGCGGGTGTAGGACACCGCGTGCTGCGCCAGCAGCTCGTCGAGCCGCCGCCAAAGATCTTCGTTTTTCACTTCGGCCCAGCGCTTGCCTTCGCGGCGGCGCCAGCCGTTGGCTTTCCATTTGGGCAGCCACTCGCTTAAGCCTTTGCCCACATAGACGCTGTCGGTGAAGATTTCGACCATCGAACGGCGCTTGAGCGATTCCAGGCCGCGCACCACCGCCGTCAGCTCCATGCGGTTGTTGGTCGTTTCCGGCTCGCCGCCGCTGGCGACCAGCTCTTTGCCGGTGCCGGGATGGCGCAAAATGAATGCCCATCCGCCCGGTCCCGGATTGCCGCTGCACGCGCCGTCGGTGAACAATTGGACCTCGGGCGGCGGTGTATAAGAGTCAGACATTTCCGCTCAGAATGCAAAAGCCAAATGAAAACACGCTGCGTTACATACCACGCCGTAGGCTGTAGGGTGTGCCGAGCGCAGCGAGTCCCACCGTCACCGCCCGCGATGCGGCAAGGGTCGATGCGGCCGAAGGCGGGACTCGCTGCGCTCGGCCCACCCTACTCTCGTTTCGGGTGGAAATGGAAACGCATTTACGAAACGTCGCGGTGCCCGTTTCCGACCGAAGCCATGGCCGGCGCCTCGCCAAGCAGACCGGGGGTCTCCTGATCGGTTCGAGTCGGCTCGGTCACGCGCCATGGCAATCGCACCGTGAACGTGCTCCCTTTCCCCAGCTCGCTCTCGACGCCCACGTCGCCGCCCAGCAATTTGCACAACTCCTTCACGATCGACAAGCCCAAACCCGTGCCCGAGTATTCGCGCGTCATGGCGTCGCCGCCGGGCATCACCGTATGCCCCTGGCGGAATTTCTCGAAAATCTGCGTCTGGTCTTCTTCGGAAATGCCCACGCCGGTGTCGGTCACCGTCAGCAACAGTTCATCGGCCAGACCGCGTCGTGCCGACACCACAATCCGCCCGCCGTCGGGTGTGAACTTGATGGCGTTCGAAAGCAAATTGTTCAGCACCTGCTGCACTTTACCCTGATCTTGAAATAGCTCGGGCAGCGACGATTCGACATCGCAGTCGAGGTCCAGGTTTTTACGCTCGGCCAGGGGCCGCGCCATATCGCACTGCGCCGAAATGACCTGCTCGATGCGGAACTCGCAGGGCCGCACGTCCATCTTGCCGCTTTCGATCTTGGCCAGATCGAGAATGTCATTGATCATGTCGAGCAGCATCTTGCCCGATTTCTGGATGTTTTGCACATAGCGGCGCTGCTTGTCGTCGAGCGACTTGATCGAGCCGAGCACGTCGCTGAACCCGATGATGCTGTTCAACGGAGTGCGCAGCTCGTGGCTCATGGTGGCCAAAAAGTCACTCTTGAGCCGGTTCAGCTCGAACAGCCGCATATTGGCCTGGGCCAGCTCATCGACGTTCAAATCGAGGCTGCTGTTCAGCCGGCGCAGTTCTTCCTGGGCAGTCACCAAATGGCCGAGCATGCGATTGAACGCCACCGCCAGCTCTTCAAACTCGTCGGCGGTGTGGATTTCGGCCCGTTGATCGAGATTGCCGTGGCTGACGGCGTCGCTCACGTCGCGCAGGTGCTTGAGCGGCTTGACGATCACATACCGCACGATGAGGTACGCCGCGACCATCGCCAAAAACGTGATGACAATGGCGAAGGTCCACAGGATGGCGCGGTTGTAGACCTGCTCGCGGCGCGTGGCTTTATTGTTAATACTCACTTTCACGACGGCAATCAGATCGTTTTCGGCCAGATCCAGCCTGGTGTATACGCGATGACAATACACGCAACTGGCCTTAGCGTAGCTGGGCCGAAAATACTCGTACCACTCGCCATTGGTCGTGAAACGTTCTTTAAAATCGAAAAGCTCTTCACCTTCGGCGGCTTCGATGGGCTGACTCTCGAATTCCTCGACGACCGATATCTCGAACGGGTCGGTCGGCTTCATGACGGGCGAGACGCCGCCTTCGGCTCGATTACTTGGATCGAACGCGTCGGCCGGTAACAAGAAGGTCCAATCGTAATCTTCTCCTCGCAGCCCAGCGCTCAGCGTTTCCTGCGACTTTGTCCATTGCGGATCTGGGGTGCGCGATGACGACGACGAGGTGGCGTCAAATTTGCGAAAATGGAGATCAATCAAGCTGGCGTCGGCCAGCAACTTTCCCTTGGCGGGATTTTGCCGGGCGACCATGGCATCGTTCAGCCGCATGTAGATCGAGAAGCTGGCGCCAATTAGCAGCAGTAGCCAAAAGAAGAACAGCGCCAGGAACTTGCGCTGCAAATGCGTCTCGCCCAGACGGCGCTTAATCGATCGATACGACATGCCGCAACCGGTCTCTCGGCGGATTGGCCAAACCAACCGCCATTGTAAGTCGTTTCGCTCAGCCGGTCCAAGACCAATGCGGGTGGCCGGCGGCAGAGCCTGGGCTGCGCAAAATGTATCGTTTTCGAGCCTCGAGCGACTATGAGTTTAGGTCGGTTTTTGTTCCGCTCCGCCACCGCCGGGCTTGTCTCGGTGGAGCGATGACTGACAAGCTAGATCATCGCAAATCCACGCTCTTTCCGTTCCGTTTCCGCGTCGCATCCGCCGCCTCCGGCG
>DASVHB010000630.1:0-5444 GCA_036379195.1 Pirellulales bacterium | reverse complement strand
CAGGCTTTGGCCGAATTAGCCACCTGCGAGCGGCTGGTGGCCGAAATGCAATTACCGATGCAGTTAGTCGACGTCGAGCACATTTTTGGCGGCGAACGCATTGTGATCTATTATCTGTCCGAAAACCGCGTCGATTTTCGCGAGCTGGTCAAGCGGCTGGCGTCTGAGTTTCAAACGCGCATCGAGATGCGGCAGATCGGCGTGCGCGACGAAGCCAAGCTGCTGGCCGATTATGGCGATTGCGGTAAACCGGTTTGCTGCAATACGCACCTTTCGGAGATGCCGCCGGTCTCGATGAAGATGGCCAAGCTGCAGAAGGCCACGCTCGATCCGACTAAGATTTCCGGCCGCTGCGGCCGGCTGAAATGCTGCCTGCGCTATGAGTACGACACCTATGAAGCCTTGCAGAAGGAGCTGCCGCCGATCGGCGCCGACATCATCACCGCGGGCGGCCGGGCCAGAGTGCTGGCGCATGAGATCCTTGCCCGGCAACTGCTGGTTGAGACCGAAGACCGCCGCCGTGTGCTGGTCGCCGCGGGCGATGTGCTGACGGTGCTTGGCCGGGCGTCGGCCAACTGACAGGCCGCCCTGACGAAAGGGCCGCCGCAAAACCGTCTTTCGGATTTAACGATTCAAACCCTATTCCATGCCCGATCTCATCGAGAAGATCAAACAATTGGTGCGCGACGATCCGCGCTTTAAATTCGAGGCCTATGCCTTTGTCTTCGAGTCGCTCAACTACGCGCAGAAAGAACTGGGCATGGGCGCCGTGAAGCCCACCGAAGCCACCGGCGACGAGCCGCCGAGTGAGCAGCCGGGCGAAGCGGAAACCGAAGGTTCGGCCGAGCGGCATTTGACCGGACAGCAACTCTGCGAGGCGAGCCGCCGCTACGCGCTTGAGCAATACGGCTATATGGCCAAGTGCGTGCTCAATAGCTGGGGCATTTTTCAGACGGGCGACCTGGGCGAGATCGTGTTCAATCTCATCCGCGCGGGCCAGATGAAAAAGACCAAAGACGACCGGCGCGAAGATTTCGACGATGTCTTCGATTTCGACGCGGCGTTGGAGCAGGGCTTCCAGATCGATCAACCGAAGTAGTATGGCGCCACCACGTCGCCGGCCCTGGTTTCTGACGCTTGCCTCACTCGCCATGGCCGCCTGGCTGTTGTTTTTGCTGTGGATGGCGGTTTGGTCATGATGGGGCTGATTATGCCGCGGCCCGCTCGGCCCCGATCGATCTGAGGCGGCCCAACTGACGCCCGTATTGGCTCAGCAAATCGGCAAGACGTGGCGAACACAGCAGCGCCAGTTCCGCGGGGCGCCAAGCGGCCAAGGGGTCGTTCCAAGCCCGCGAGGTGGGACTCAAGCATCGCTTCGCCTCTGACTCGTCGGCATGGCACCCCGGATGAAACGCGATTTCCACCAGACCCCGCCCGCGCCCGGCACGCAGAAACATTGCACACATCCGCAGGTCAACGCGCCCGGCATGCGAAGCCCCAAAGTACGTCTCAGGGTGCTTAAGGCCCGCGGCATCGATGCGCGCGGCAAACCGCCGGGCGAACAACTGCTTCACGTGCGAAAGCGCTCCGTTCACGGCCCGGAAGCCCGGCCGCAGGCTCGTCAGCCAATGCCGCGGCTCGCGCGGGACGCGAACCACACCGATCGAATAACGCCTGGCGAGCTCGGCAATGCACTCGGAAACGACCGGCATGAGCTCGACATACTGATGCCCGTTCAAATGCGTCGGTCGTCGGCCGCGTGCCACGAGAAACTCGATCTGGGCCTCCAGTTCCGCGCAGATCGGCTCGCGGTATCGGTCGCCCAACCAGAGCAAGCGCGAAAAAAGCTGGCCCGGCGGCAAGAACTCACCTCGGTCATTGAGCAATTGCCGCGGAAACCGCCGGCTGGTCAAAGCAGCGCCTTGCGTCAGATTGAGATGCACGCCCAGGTCGAAGTCGCCGAGGTCATCGCCCACCCGCCGCCGTGCGGCGGCAGAGGCCAGCCGGCCGCGGCGATGTAATTCGATTAGCCTTTGCCAGGCAACGAGCGCTTGCTCGGCGGCTGGCGCGTTGGCCAGCAGCGCCGTACTGGTCAACAGACCCGCTTCAAATCCCACAATGATCCCCTGCGTGATCGGGGCGTTGAGTCCCAGATCGTCCGCGTGCAGAATAACGTGTGGGGGAGGCGTGAGCGGCACGTCAGGCATCCAATGGTGTCGGCTCAAGAAACGGTCAGGCATGTTCTTGGCCGACTACCATACACGATTTGAGCGAACGATACAGCACGAAAACGCGGCGGGTAGGATCATTACCACGCCGCGGATGTTGGGCCGTTCGCCGATTGTCAGCGCCGCCGATCGTGCTTTGATTTCGAGGCGGCCTGCGGTGCTTCGCGCCGCCGGCCTAAAGCGGCGATTTGTTCGTCCATTTGGCCGAGTTGGTCCGTCGCGTCGGCGATCGAGATATCGCAGGCGATCAATTGTTTGGCCAGCTTGCGCATCTGCTCGATGCGCTGGTCGATCTCGTCGTCGCCTTCGTTGCGCCACCTGGCCGATCCCTGCAGATAATCGGCGGCCGCCTGCACGCAATGTGCCGCCGTCGAGCAATGCTTCGCGTCGAGCTGCTCTCGATCGGCGGCTTTGGCCAGCGACGGAGCGTCGTGGCTTTTCAGAATGCGATCGGCCTGAGCCAAGTGATACGAAGCCAGGGCGAACTGCGCCCGTGCGAAAACTTCGGTCAGCGCGTCGTCGGAGTCCGAGCGATCGTCGCGCAGGCGGTCCGCCAGCCGGTCGAGTTCTTCCGCCGAGTCGTGCAGCGCCGATTTGTGCTGATACCCCAGATGACCGGCCGCCGCGAATACGAACGCCGATGCTTTCTCAATTTCGCGAGCGGCTTGCTTTCGCTTGCCGTCCTTGATCGCGGCGTATGCGTGTTGCATGTGGTCGGCTGGTTCGTCTGCCAGCCGCATCCAGACATCTTCGTCGATCATGATGACGCCGCTGGCAGTGGCAGTTCCCGGGGCATTGGTCGGGCGATCACGATCTGCCCCCGCAGCCGGCGCGGGTGCGGTGTTTGAGAAAAGTATGGCGACAGCGGCCAGGACAATCGTGAGCGATAAGTGCCGAGACATGATCAGGTTCCTCCTTTGCTAGGTCGCCCGGCGGTGCCCCCTCGCATTTTCAATGCCTGCGGTAATGCAGGCTCGCGGACGGCGCAATCAGGTAGTGGCCTAACAGTGAGTTGGTGAGGGCGAACTGACACAAACCCGAAGCGCAAGCGAGGCAAATCAAGCCATTTCCTCGCTTGCGCTTCGGGTTGGTGTGGATGACCGACTCACGGTTAGGACACTACCCGCAATCCACGGTGCGCAGCCATCCGGCACACAAACTGCTGCATCGATGTAACTTGGGCGGCGAGATTGTAGAAGCGGGAAGCTCAGATAATTCAAGCGCACGGCGGCCCGAACCTTGGGGGTGTGAAGATGTTGACCCATATTGTATTTGCGATCGTGGTAGCGTTGGTGTTCACGGCCATTCTGGCCGCAATCTTTGGACGCGAGGGATATGAAGAAGGCGGGTGGGCGACGGCCCTGATCTTGTTTGGCGTATTGTTCCTCACCTCGTGGGCGGGCGGCGTGTGGCTCACACCCGTCGGCCCTCAGCTTTTTGGCGTGCCTTGGCTGCCGTTTGTGCTCATGGGCTTTGTGGCAGCCTTGCTGGTGGCGGCTATGTCGCCCGCCAGGCCGCCTCGTACCGCCCGCGAGGCGCGGGAACAGGCCGAAGCTCAAGAGGTGGTGGGCACCACCGCCAGCGCGTTTGTCTGGATTTTGGCGGTTTGCATGATCTTTGCGATCACCCTGCACTATGCCTATCGCCAGCAAGAGGCCGGAAGGGGCTTAGGTCCGGCAGAGCGGGCGGCTCAAGCGCCAGCGGCGACCGAGAGACATTGAGCGATCGTCCGCAGCAAGGTCACGCGGTCGAAGGGCTTGGTCACCACGTCGTCGCATCCGGCGTCGAGGCATTTTTGCCGGTCGCCTGCCATGGCGTGCGCGGTAACGGCGATGATCGGGTGTTCGAAGCCGCCGCGCCGCAAGTCGAGCGTCGCACGGTAGCCGTCGAGGACCGGCATCTGCATGTCCATCAACACCAGGTCGTAAGGTTGTCCTTCGGCCGCCGAGCGCGCGACTTCGTTGACGGCTTCCAGGCCGTTGCCGACCACGGTCAGATGCGCGCCGGCGTTGCCTAGCAAGCACGAAATCAGCCGTTGGTTGTCAGGGCCGTCCTCAGCCAGCAGAATGCGGGCTCCTTGCAATCGGGGCTCGGGGCCGCCGGTCTCAACGTGAACGTTTTCCGGCGCGGGTTGCGATTCGCTCGAGACTTTCGGCTCGCTGTGATGAGCGGGTGCGATCGACACCGGCCTGGCGGCGATGGTGAGGCTAAAGATACTGCCTTGTCCGGGCACGCTGCGCACCGAAAGATCGCCACCCAACATTTGAGCGAGCCGCCGGCTGATGGCCAGACCCAGCCCGGTGCCGCCATGCCGGCGGGTAACCGTGCCATCGCCCTGGCTGAACGGCTGGAACAAAACCTCCATTTGATCGGGTCGGATGCCAATGCCGGTGTCGGTGACATCAAATTGGAGCAGGGTTTCGGACGAGGGAGTACCGACTGGCTCAGCTTTGGCCGCCTCGTGCGTTGACGCCGAAGCGGCCGAGACCGCATGCACCGCGATGCGCACCGCTCCTTGTTCGGTGAACTTAATCGCGTTGCCGACCAGGTTAATCAGGATTTGCCGCAGCCGCAGGGCATCGCTGGCAATCAGTTCGGGCACGTCGGCGTCGATCGCCGTTTCCAACGCGAGCCGTTTCGCTTCGCTGCGCAAGCGCATCAACTGCGCCACGCCGTTAATGATTTCACGAGGCGAGCACGGATGTTCTTCGATATGCAGCCGACCTGCTTCAATTTTCGAAAGATCGAGAATGTCGTTGATGATATCGAGCAGGTACTCACCATTACGTTGGATGGTGTCGATGGCCTCCAGGTCTTCCGGCGCGGCCAGGTTCTCGCGCAACAAGTTGGCGAAGCCCAGGATGGCGGTCATCGGGGTACGAATCTCGTGGCTCATGTTGGCCAGAAACTCGCTCTTCGAGCGACTGGCCTGCTCCAGCCGCAGTTGCGTGGCCCGCAGCTCGGCATTCTGCCGCGAGAGCAGCAGCGATTGCTCTTCGAGCGTCACGCTCAGGTCATAGGCCTCAATGGCCCGTATCAGCACCGGTTCGAGCGTGGCCCGGTCCCACGGTTTGTTCAGAAAGTAATACACCTGGCCCTGGTTGATGGCGTCGATCATCGCCCGCGGCTCGGTGTAAGCCGTCAGCAGCACTCGCTTGATGTGCGGATGTTTGGTGCGAAGGATGCCAAACAGCTCCACGCCCGTGCAGCCGGGCA
>DASVHB010000629.1:0-14372 GCA_036379195.1 Pirellulales bacterium | reverse complement strand
ATACCGGCGATCTGGCCCGCGGCGCCACGGCTTACTCGTCTCGCCTGATTCATGGCGGGCTGCGCTACCTGGAATACGGCGAGTTTGACCTGGTGCGCGAATCGTTGGCCGAGCGCACCCGCTTGCTACGGCTGGCGCCGCAATTCGTTCATCCGCTGCAGTTGCACATCCCCGTCGGCAACCGGCTGGGCGGGCTGCGGCATTCGCTGGCGCGGTTTTTCGGACGCGATCGGCACGGCGCCCAGGCCGCCGATGCGCGGGCCGCCCCGCCGCGCGGCCTCTGGCTGGTCCGCGCCGGATTGTGGCTGTACGATTTTTACGCGCGCGATTCGTCGCTGCCCAGGCATCGCGTCGCTCGCATCGACGAGCGCTGGTCGCCGCCGGTCAATCGCACGCGCTATCAATGGGTCTGCACTTACTACGACGCCCAGATCCGCTATCCCGAGCGGTTCGTGATGGCATTGTTCGACGACGCGCGCCGCGCGGCACAAGAGCCTGGCGGTTTTCAGCTCTTCACGTATCATCGCGTCGAGAT
Source organism: Pirellulales bacterium (assembly GCA_036379195.1). GTDB lineage: Bacteria > Planctomycetota > Planctomycetia > Pirellulales > JAICIG01 > JAICLL01. The sequence goes on along the minus strand of DASVHB010000629.1, from coordinate 13,837 downwards.
GGCTGGCCGCACGGTGAGCATTTATTCCGAACAGAACGCCTCGCGCCCGGCGCTGGAGTTTGAGCCGGCGGCGATTGTCAACGCCACCGGCGCCTGGGTCGACGCCACCCTGCGGCAGTTGCACGCCTCGTCGCCACCGTTGATGGGTGGCACCAAGGGCAGCCACCTGATTACTTTTCACGCGGCGTTGCGCGCGGCGCTGGGCGACGCCGGCATTTACGCCGAAGCAGCCGACGGAAGGCCCGTATTCCTCTTGCCGCTGGGCGAGGGCTGTTTGGTGGGCACCACCGATTTGCCGTATTCGGGCGACCCCGCCGACGCGGTAGCCACCGACGCGGAGATCGATTATCTAATCGCGGCGGTGAATCAGGTGCTGCCGGGCGTGCGGCTGGCGCGTGACGACGTCGAATTTCATTACTGCGGCGTTCGCCCTCTGCCGCACGCCGATGTCGATCGCCCCGCCGCCATCACCCGACGCCATTGGCTGGAAGAACACACGGGCGGCCCGGTGCCGTTGTTTTCGGTGATCGGCGGTAAACTGACCACCTGCCGGTCGTTGGCCGAGTCGTCGGCGCGGACGATTCGTCGTCGGTTGAGAATAACGGGCGACGCGGCGACCAGCCGTGACCGGCCTTTGCCTGGCGCGGAAGGATACCCCAACGATGCCGCTTCGCTCGAAACCGCCTGGCAGTCGTTGGCAGACGCCCACGGTTGGAATGTTGCCCAGGTGCGCGCGATCTGGCAACTGCGCGGCACGCAGACCGGGTCGATTTTGGCAGAGTTGTCTGAGGACGACCGAGCCAATTTGCAAGGCATCGATTTGCCGGTGGCGTTTGTTCGCTGGGTAATCGGCCACGAATGGGTGCGGCGGCTCGACGACCTGGTTGAGCGGCGTCTGATGCTGCTGTACGATCGTCGGCTGTCGCTGGCGTGTCTCCGGCAGTTGGCTGGTTTGCTGGTCGAAGCAAATTTGCTGCGGCCCGCCGAGCTGGAGAGCGAAGTGCAGCGCACCGTGCGGCGGCTGGCGTCGCACTTTGGACGTGGGCTGGTAGCATAGCACGCCGAGTGGCGGCACTGACCGGTGGCGGCGCCCCCGCGACAACCCGCTACCGGTGGCTGGGGCCGAGGCTGGCCGGTTAAACGCTGGGATAAACTCTACAATGCCGTCGGCCAGCCGATGCCCCGGTGCGTCATGCCCGCGAGTGTACGCCGGGGCATCGCCAACGCTCTGCCCCAGCCACTGCTGAACTGAAGCCCATAAGCTCGAACCATGAAACAATTCATCCTGGCCCTCGACCAGGGTACCACATCCAGCCGGGGGATCGTGTTCAATCGCCAGGGCCAGGCCGTCGCCGTCGCGCAACAAGAGTTCCCGCAAATCTTGCCGTCGCCCGGCCATGTCGAGCACGACCCCGAAGCCATCTGGTTGTCGCAGTTGGCGGTTTCCCGGCTGGCGATTGAGCGGGCCAAGATCGAGCCGCGGCAAATCGTCGCTCTCGGTGTGACCAATCAGCGCGAGACCACCATCCTGTGGGACCGCGACACCGGCAAGCCGGTGGCAAATGCCATCGTCTGGCAAAGCCGCATCAGCGAGCCACTGTGCGAGCGGTTGAGGCGCGACGGGCTAGCCGAACGATTTCGCGAAAAGACGGGCCTGGTGATCGACCCCTACTTTTCGGCCACCAAGATCGCGCATTTGCTCGACAGCATCGATGGGCTAAGAGCCAAGGCGGCGGCCGGACAGGTGTTATTCGGCACGGTCGACTCGTTTCTCATCTGGCGGCTGTCCGGCGGCAAGCTGCACCTGACCGACTTTAGCAACGCCAGCCGCACCATGCTTTACAATATCCACACGCTCGACTGGGACGACGAGCTGCTATCGTTGCTCGATATTCCGCGGGCCATGCTGCCCGAGGTGCGGGCGTCGAGCGAGCGATATGGCGAGACAACGCGTGAATGGTTCGGCGAGCCGGTGCCGATCGCGGCTGCGGCGGGCGATCAGCAGGCGGCGACGTTTGGCCAAGCCTGCTTTCGGCCCGGCGAAGCGAAGAATACCTATGGCACCGGTTGTTTCTTGCTGCTCAACACGGGCGAGCAACCGACGCACTCGCGGCACCGCCTGCTTACGACCATCGGCTGGGCCGTCGGCGGCAAGGTGACGTATTGCCTGGAGGGATCGGTGTTCATCGCCGGCGCGGCGGTGCAGTGGCTGCGCGACGGCCTGGGCCTGATCAAGACCTCGGCGGAGGTCGAGGCGCTGGCCGCTTCGGTTCCCGACGCCGGGGGCGTTTACTTGGTGCCGGCGTTCGTCGGGTTGGGCGCCCCGCATTGGAATTCGCAAGCGCGCGGGGCGATCTTCGGACTGACGCGCGGCACCCAGGCCGGGCATTTGGCGCGGGCGGCGGTGGAGGCGATGGCCTATCAAACGCGCGATCTGGTCGAGACCATGCGGCTCGACACCGGGCTGCCGTTGTCAGCATTGAAAGTCGACGGCGGTGCGAGCGTCAATGATTCGTTGCTGCAATTCCAGGCTGATTTGCTGAACGTGCCCGTGCGTCGCCCGGCGGTTTGCGAAACGACCGCCCTGGGCGCGGCCTACCTGGCCGGGTTGGCGGTCGGCTATTGGCGCGACCAGGCAGAGATCGAAGACAACTGGTCGCTCGATCGCGAGTTCTTGCCATCGATGCCCGAGGCCCGCCGCGCGGCGCTCTACGATGGCTGGCAGCGTGCCGTCGAGCGCGTGCTGGAGTGAGCCGCCCCGCGTGCGGCGTTCCTCGGAAATCGGCATAGTTACGTTCGACCTCTGTAGGGAACGCCCTCCGTGGCGTTCCGTGAGCCGCGAGCACACGTCGCGTCGCCCTACAGGGCAACCGCGCTCAATCGCCGAAGCCTGCCTCTGCCAAAGCCGCGAGATACTCGCGCCGCTCATTTAAGTTGCGTAAGCTGCCTAGCCCCGGATCGTTTTCTCCCAGTTCAATCACCGGCACTTCGCGCGTTCGTATCTGCTGGAAAAGATCGAGCAACCGCAAGCGATCGGCAGACAACCATTCGCTGACGCGCGAATGAACCGCCGCCCGATACACCGCCGCCAGCGGATGATAGCGTTTCTCCGCGCCACTAGTTTCCACCGGCACCGCGGCGTCGTAACCATGGGCCAGTTCGATCATTCGCCGCACGAAGTTGGGCGACAACAAAGGAACATCGCAGCCGGTGAGATAGACCAGGTCTGTGGATGCATCGAGCGCCGCCAGCCCGCCGGCCAGCCCCGCCAACGGCCCTCGAAACGGCACCGCATCGCGGGCCACGACGATCTCTGCTGGCAGCTCGGGCAGATCTTGTTCGGCCGACGCGACGACGACGATCCGGTCGACCGCTTCACTGAGCAGTCGTACTACCCGCTGCAACATTCGCTCGGGGCCAAACGGCAGCATGGCCTTGGCAGCGCCCATGCGACTGCTGCGCCCACCACACAGTACGATGCCGGCATTGCTCATCGATTGCGGATGCGTCAAGCTGGGGTGAGTCGCAGGCATTTGTCATCAACGCCCGCCGCCGAACGTCATCGCTAATCTTGACAGCCGCTCACCTAGTCCGTCAAATCATGACTCACTCCTGAAGGTAATCCATCGTGCCCAAAAAAACTCATATCCAAACCACGGTCAATGGCCAGCCGGTCGAATTTCTGTGCGAAAACCGGCAGAGCCTGCTGGAAGTGCTGCGCGACGAGTTGCGACTGACCGGCACCAAAGAGGGCTGCAACAATGGCAATTGCGGTGCCTGCACCGTGCTGATGAACGGCGTGCCGGTGAATAGCTGCCTGGTGCTGGGTGTCGAAGCCGAGGGGGCGCAGATCACCACCATCGAAGGCATCGCCGACGAAGCGCATCTGCACCCCATTCAACAGTGCTTTCTGGAAGACGCCGCCCTGCAGTGCGGCATTTGCACGCCCGGCTTTATCGTGACCGCCAAGGCGCTGCTCGATCGGAATCCGCGGCCCACCGAACAACAGATTCGCTTTGAGTTGGCAAACAATCTTTGTCGCTGCACCGGCTACGACAAGATCGTGCGGGCCGTGCAACACGCCGGTGAGAGGCTGGCACAGCAGCCTGCTTGAAGATAACTTGGGTATAATAGCTTCAGAAAGCCAAGGTGTTCGGTCCGATCCGCTAATCCGCTGACTGCAACCGCGGCGTCATCGGTCCTTCGACTTGGTCTTGCGCCGCGTTTTGCCACGCCCTTCGCTCTGGCGCTGAGTTTCTTTTTCGATTTCCTGCCAAAAACGACCGTGAGGAATGCTCCCGCTCTCCTCGATTCGGCGGCGAGACTTTTCAATAATCGCCCGAAACTTCGGCGAATGGGCGATCATCAGTCTCTCCGCCTCGTCGTCATCCGCGATGGCGACGAGCGCGGCAATCGGCTTGCCGTTTCGCATGACGATTACTGGACCTTCCTGGCTTTCTTTCAGGAACGCGTTCAACTGCGCCTTGAGCGCCGCGATCGATGCAGTTTTCATGACTCGACCTCCTCGCTTCCAATTATCACGAGCCGTCTTGGCGGACATGACCGCATTATGGTTAAGCGCTGCCGGAAGGGTCAAAGCCAAAGAGGCGGCAGGCGGGAGGCGCTGCCGTCCGTTGTTTTTTGGCGGCGGGGCAAATTCTTTGGAAAACTTGTCGCATTTTTGTGCCGGCCCCGCTCTATTCATGTAGGAGCGCAGCGGGGCAAACACACGGATAACCCAAAGTGCAGTCTGATCGCGAATTGGTTGGCGCGGTGCGTGCCGGCGATCGTCCGGCCTTTGCCGAACTGGTCCGCCGACATCAGCGGGCCGTCGTGGCGACCGCCTGGCGGGTCACCGGAGAGTACCACTCCGCGCACGATGTGGCTCAAGATGCGTTCGTCAGTGCCTATCGGCACCTCGACGGGCTGCGCGATGGCGCGGCCTTTGGCGGCTGGATCTTGAAGATCGCGCAGCGATTGGCGTGGCGCGTACGTCGCCGGCACCCGCAATTGGCCGAATTGCGCGACGGCGACGAGCCGGCGGCCCGCGACGAGTGCCGGCCATTTGACGACGCTCTGAACGACGTCGTGCTGGCGGTGGCTCGGCTGCCCGAGCAGGAACGAACGGTCGTCGCGCTGCGCTATTTCGAGGGGCACTCGGTCCATGCGGTTGCCGAAATCACGGGTCGTCCCCTGGGCACCGTCACCAAACAGTTATCGCGCGCCCATCGACGATTGCGCGCTTGGCTCGCGGAGGTTGAAACATGACGTTCGATGCCGAACTGGAAGCGAAACTGAATCGAACGGGACGCGAATGGCCGCCCGATGAGGGTCTAACGCAGGCGGTAATGCGCGCCATCGACGGCGACGCCGACTTCCGTTGGCCAAGCCGCAAACGGCCGCGGCTGCGTCGCTGGCCGATCGGAATTGCCGCCTGCATCACGTTGCTGGCCCTCGGCAGCACGACGTTTCTTTCGTTGAGTTCGCCCGCCGTGACGTTGGCGCAGATCCAGGCCGCGGCCCAAAAGCATCCGTGGCTGCACGGCATCGGCGACAACGGCGACGAAACGTGGATTTCGTCGGGCGACGGCAAGGTTTATCTCAAAGAGGCCGCCGGGCGAATCCAAATGTTCGATCTCGCCCGACACGTTTGGATGCAGTACCTGCCCGATACGGGGGAACTCACCGCGACCGCGGCGCCCGACGAACTGCAAGACAAATTGCCGCAGTGGTCGCCCACGTCGATTTGGAATCTGACGGTCGAGCGGTTAAAGCAGCATGGCCAGGACGAGAATTCTCCCTTCGAACTGCGGCAGGAAACCGTGACGGAAGATGGTCGCGAGCTGATCCGCATCGACGTCTACCGCACCGACGCGTTGGGCGGGCGGCGGCTGGAAGAGCAGTTGTGGGCCGACACGCAGACACGTCTGCCCGTGCGAAGCCTCCGCGCTATGCCCGCCGCAGGCGAGAAAACCGGCGAAAAGATCGTGACCGTGCATTACGAATTTCCGCCGGCCGGACCGGCCAACATTTACGCGGTGGGCGTCCCCCGCAGCGCCAAGCTGATCGAAGCGAAGTACCCCGCGCCCGATACGCTCGCCTCGTTGCCGACGGACCTTCAAGAGGTGTTGCACGCGACGCGGAAGGCTTGGACCGCGTTTCCCCGCCGCTATCGGGCCGTGATCTGGAGGCCCGACGACCATCCCGCGTTTCCCGCCGCCTCCATCGACTTGATTTACTGGGACGGCTTGCCCCAGGAGCGAACGAAGCATTTTACGACCTTTCTCGATTGGTCGGGCGTCAAAATCCACCAGGCACATTATTTCAATTTAATGGAGAGCGAGCCGGCTTATCACATGCAGCCGACGGAATCGGTCGAAGAAGTCCAGAAGTGGCTGGCCACGCAGACGCCGGTGCAGTTGGACATTTCCGATGGCGTCACCCTGTACTCACGCCATGGTCCGTTCCCGCCGCCCGTGGTCAACGCGGGGCCGACCACCTTGAAGGTTCAGCGCATCAACACGGGACCGACACTGAGCATGATTTGGTTCAGCCGCGACAATTGGCCGCTGCTGAATCAATGGCCGCTGGTCGATCGGATGGACCATCTGGAGTTGGTGGCCAAGCCGGAGCAAAACGTGCCGGGCACGGTGGCGCTGCGTCGGATCGTGCGAGATTCGCGCGAGGACTATTACCTCTCGCCCGAGCGCGATTATCTTTGCGTGAAGCGCGTTTTCTGGCAACAAAAGGAAGGCGAATGGCAAAAATGGCGCGAGGTGGACCTGGCCGAGCTGAAATTGTTGCCCACCGGGCACTGGTGTGTTCGCAAGCGCCGAACTCGGTCGTTCCCACCGCATCCAACGCAGCCGCGATTTACCGACTGGATTGACGAGATCGACCTTCAGCTCGTGGCCGACGAGGAGCTACCCGACGGCATCTTCGACGGCCAGCGATTGGTGAGCGAGGCGCAGGAAGAAGGCAACGAGGTGAAAGCGGAGTAGCGGCCGGCACGACTCAACGCCAACTGACAACGATCAACCGTTCTCCGTCGGGCGTCTAGCCCGGATCTTCTTTGTCATGCTCAAGGTTCTGACCGGGCAACAAAACCGGTTCGGCGTCGGTTTCCGTGTCGAGCTCATATAATCGCTGCACCGGCTACTCCCAGAACCGGCACTGTGGTGTAGGCGTCCCGCCTGCCCGCCGGTTCTGGGATAGGCACACATGCCGCCGTGAGGCTGGCACAGCAATCTGCTTGAAAATCAACGATGAAGTTCGCCTCACGATCACGACTTCGCCGGCTGGCCGCTTCCGATTGCAACAAGTCACAGAAGCTCTTGCTTGACGCGCGGCTCACCCGGCATCAGATTACTGTTTTAGCTAACCAGCGCCCCAGAGAATGCGAGGAACCAAACCTGAATGGCCATCGACACTCGCGAGACGTATAAGGTGATCGGCACGCGACCGGTACGGCACGACGGCGCCGATAAGGTGACGGGCAGGGCAGTCTATGGCGCCGACCTGCAGCTTGCCGGCCTGGTGCACGGCAAGATCGTGCGCAGTCCGCACGCCCACGCCAAAATCAAAGGCATCGATACCTCAGCCGCTGAAAAGCTGCCGGGTGTGATGGCGGTGGTCACCGCGGCCGACCTGCCTGATCTGCGCGACAAAGTGGCCGACCTGGGCGAAGGGAGCGTCAACTTGATGCACTTGGGGGCCAATGTGCTGGCCCATCAGAAAGTGCTTTACAAGGGACATGCCGTGGCGGCAGTGGCGGCGATCAATCCGCACATCGCTGATGAGGCCGCCAAATTGATCCGCGTCGAATACGAGCCGCTGCCGGCGGTTACTTGGGTGCTCGACGCCATGAAGGCCGACGCTCCGCTGCTGCACGATGATGTTTATACCGAAGACATGACCGGCTCGCGGGCCAGCGACAAGCCGAGCAACGTGTCGAAGTACTTACACTTTGAAGAAGGCGACATCGAAAAGGCGTTTGCCTCGGCCGACGTGGTGATCGAGCGGGAATTCAAAACGGCCAGCGTCCATCAGGGCTACATCGAGCCGCATGTTTCGACGGCGCTGTGGAACCACGATGGGTATCTGACGATCTGGACCTCGACCCAAGGCGCCTTCACCGCTCGGCAGCAGACGGCTGAACTGCTGCAGATGCCCGTCTCGCGGGTCAAGGTCGTGCCGTGCGAAATTGGCGGCGGATTTGGCGGCAAGATTCCGGTGTATTTGGAGCCCGTGGCGGCGCTGCTCAGCCGCAAGTGCGGACGACCGGTGAAAATGGTCATGACGCGGGCCGAAGTGTTTGAGGGCACCGGCCCTACGCCCGGCTCGTTCGTGCGCGTGAAGCTTGGCGCCAAGAAAGACGGACGGATGCTGGCCGGGCAGGCCTGGCTCGCCTACGACGCCGGGGCGTATCCCGGCGGAATGATCGGGCCGGGCTGCATGTGCGTGTTTAGCTGCTACGATCTGCCCAATTACAAGGTCGAAGGCTACGACGTGGTGCTCAACAAGCCCAAGACCGCCGCCTACCGCGCTCCCGGCGCCACGCAGGCCGCCTTCGCCGCCGAACAAGTGGTCGATGAGCTGGCCGAGCGGCTGGGCATCGATCCGCTTGACCTGCGGCTGAAAAACGCCGCGCGCGAGGGAACCAAGCGCGTCGGTTGGCCCGCCTACCCGAAGATCGGATTCACAGAGATTCTCGATGCCGCCAAAAAGCATCCGCACTATCGAGCGCCGCTGGAGGGACCCAACCGTGGCCGCGGCGTGGCGGCGGGCTTTTGGTTCAACATCGGCTTGAAGAGCAGCGCCTCGGCCAGCGTCAACCCCGACGGCACGGTGACGCTCATCGAAGGCTCGACCGACATCGGCGGCACGCGCACCAGCGTGGCCATGCAGTTGGCCGAAACGCTGGGCATCGCCGCCGAAGACGTCCGTCCGCATGTGGGCGACACCGACAGCGTCGGCTATACCGACGTGACCGGCGGCAGCCGCGTGACGTTTGCCACGGGGCTGGCGGCGTATCAAGTGGGTCTCGATATTCGCCGGCAGATGGCCGAACGCGCGGCGACGCTCTGGGAGTGCAAGGCCGACGAAGTGCAGTTCGATGCCGGCACGTTCCGCCGCAACGGTCAGTCGATCGGCTTCAAGCAACTGGCGGCCAGAGCTAACGAACTGGGCGGGCCGGTTGTCGGTCGGGCCAGCGTCGATCCCGCCGGGCCGACCAATGGTTTTGGATTGAGCCTGGTCGACGTCGAAGTCGACCCCGACACGGGCAAGACCACCATCCTGCGCTACACCGTGTTTCAAGACGCCGGCAAGGCCATCCATCCGAGCTACGTGGAAGGCCAGATGCAAGGCGGCACCGTGCAAGGCATCGGCTGGGCCTTGAACGAAGAATACTTTTACGACGGCGACGGGCGGATGCGCAACGCCAGCTATCTCGACTATCGGATGCCAACGGCGCTCGACCTGCCGATGATCGACACGGTGATCATCGAGGTGCCCAACCCGGCGCATCCCTATGGCGTGCGCGGCGTGGGCGAGACGCCCATTGTCGCTCCGCCCGCCGCGGTGGCCAACGCCATCTATCACGCCACCGGCGTGCGGATGACCGAATTACCCATGTCGCCACCCAAGGTCTGGGCGGGTCTGTCGAAGGCACGACGGTAGAATGACAAAAAAATGAGTGACAGAAAAATTTTTCTGTCAGCCATCTTTCTGTCATCCGATCCGGTCCATTGCGTTTCGGCTGGTGGCTGGGGCAGAGCCTTGGCGATGCCCCAGCGGGTAAGTTCTTTCTCAGGCACCGTCATTTCGTACAGCTTCCGCTCTTGGCATTGTTCTATGGCGACCGTCCACATTCCCACGCAACTTCGCTCGCTTACGGGCGGTGCTGAACAGGTTGAAGTGCCCCGCGGCAATTTGCGGCAGGTGATTGCTGCTTTAGACGCCGCATATCCTGGCATGGCCGAGCGCTTGTTGCGCGACGATTCGCTTTCGCCCAGCCTGGCGGTTTCAATTGACGGCGCCTTTACCAATCGTGGCCTGTTGGCCAGCGTTGGTGCTAACAGCGAAGTCTACTTCTTGCCGGCGATTGGGGGCGGATAGCGAGGCTCGGCGCTGGACATACGCTCTAATTCGTGCAAGGATAGCTGCATGTCTAGCATCATACCGCCCGAATGCCAGATGTTTGCCGCCGAGGCGGTAGCAAGCGGCAAATATCGTTCGGAAGAAGAACTGATCTTCACGGCCTTACGGCTTCTTGAGAAGCGGGAGCGCCGGGTCGATGCACTGCGCGAGGACATTCAAGTTGGTCTGCGCGAGCTCGATCAGGGTCAGGGAATCCTGATCGACAGTCCCGAAGCGGAACGGGCGTTCTTTGATGATCTCAAGGCCCGCGGCAGACGAGTTTTGCACGGCGTCCGCGATATCGGAGCGCCGCCCTTTTAGCCGGCCTACGCGATCAACTCTTGCACCACGCGGCCTTCAACGTCCGTGAGCCGCATCTCGCGGCTGTTGTGAAAATAAGTCAACAGCTCGTGGTTGAGGCCCATCAGGTGCAAGATGGTGGCGTGCAGGTCGTGGACGTGAACTTTGTTCTCGACCGCGGCGAAGCCGAATTCATCGGTGGCGCCGTAAGCCTGTCCGCCGCGGACGCCGCCGCCGGCCAGCCAGGTGCTGAAGCCGCGCGGGTTGTGGTCGCGGCCCTTGCCGTTCTGGGCCGTGGGAGTGCGGCCAAATTCGCCGCCCCACGCCACCAGCGTCTCGTCGAGCAGACCGCGCTGCTTGAGATCGGCCAACAGCGCGGCCATCGGCCGATCGGTCTCGCGGCAGTGCAGCTCGTGGTTGGCTTTCACGTCGCCGTGAGCGTCCCAGTTCTGGTCGTTATGGCCGCCACCGGAATAGATCTGCACGAACCGCACGCCGCGCTCGATCAGCCGCCGGGCCATCAAGCATTGCGTGCCGAAGCGCTGCGTGTCAGGGTGGTCGAGACCATATATCGCCCGCGTGGCCGCGGTCTCGCGCGAAAGATCGACCGCTTCGGGCGCCTCGGCCTGCATGCGGTAGGCCAGCTCATAGGTGGCCAGCCGGGCTTGTAGCTCCGAGCCACGCGGTAAGTCGCTCGGCTGCAAGGCGTCCAACCGCCCGAGCAGGTCGAGCTGCTGCCGCTGCTGCGCGCGCGTGATGCCCGAGGGCGGATGCAGGTCGATCAGTGGATCGCCCGATGTGCGAAACTGCGTGCCTTGATAGGTGGCGGGCATGAAGCCCGAACTCCAGTTGGGCGCGCCGCCGATCGGCCCACCGCGATGATCGAGAAACACCACAAACGCCGGCAGATCTTGATTGATCGTGCCCAGTCCGTAAGTGACCCACGAACCGAGGCTGGGATAGCCCTGCCGCACGAAGCCGGTGTTCATCTGCAACAGCCCCGAGCCGTGCGCGAAGCTGTCGGCGTAGCACGAGCGTACGACTGCGATTTCATCGGCCATGCCGCCAAGCTGCGGGTAAAGCTCAGTGATTTCCAAGCCCGACTGACCGCATTTGCGGAAACCGTGAGCATTGGGCAACAGCAGGCCTGGGTTGCGCACCTTGAAGAGCGGATCGCTCTCCACATTGGGAATCGGCTGACCTTGCCGCTTGGCCAGTTCCGGCTTGGGGTCGAACAGATCGACCTGGCTCGGCCCGCCATACATGAAGAGCGAGATACAGGCTTTGGCCTTCGGGGCGAAGTGCGGCGGCTTGGGTGCCAGCGGAGAAACCGCAGTCGCAAGATCATTGGCAGCGGCATTGGCAAAGAAGCCGTCGCGGGCCAGCAGCCAGGTCAGCGCCGTTCCGACGAACCCGCCGCCCGCCTGCCAAAGGAATTCGCGGCGTGTGGGATGACGATTCATGGAATCATACATATTGTTTTTCACCCGCTTCCGGTGGCTGGGGCAGAGGCTTGCCGATGCCCCGGTTCCGACCAGGTGTCGCTGATGTCTTCTGTCTTAGCAATATCGGCGCTCACGCAATCTCCTCGACCAACTCTACTTTAAGGCCCAAGACGCCGGTCACCCGTTGAAAATCGGAGAGCTTCACGTCCTCTCCGCGCTCGATGTCACGGATCGTCGTCTGTTCAGATATTCCCGCGAGCTCCGCTAATGTGTACCAGGTGAGCTGGTGTGCCTCGCGCGCTTCGCGAATTCTTGTGGCAATGCCAGGTGGGGAAAGTTTTCGCCGTGCTTCCTTCGTAGGAGGGAATTCGCGTAGAGCTGCCTCGCGAATCGCGGCGTGCCGCGCCCGCTCTTCTTCGGTTAACGGGCGGTGGGTGTGCAAAGGCTCTTTTTTACTCATGCGCAGACCACTCTGATCCATTTCCTCATGCGCTCTACCGCAAATATACAAACTCATTCGTATTCAACAGCACCAGGCAAAACGCCGCCAAAGCCTGCTCGGCGACATCTGCCGGTGGACTGTCGCCGCCATCGGCGCAAATCTGCTCTTCTTGCTTGGTCAAGAACGCGAGCACTTCCGTCCGTTCGGCGTCGGTCGCCGGGCGAGAGAGCGCTAGCCGATAGGCCAAATCGATCCGACCTGCTTGATCCGGCGATTCACGCAACAGCCGCCGGGCAAATTGCCGCGACTGCTCGTGCATGAACGCTCCGTTGAGAAGGGTCAACGCTTGCGGAGCCACGGTCGATACTTGCCGCTGCTCGCACGATCCGTTGGTGTCGGGGAAGTCGAGCACTTCAAACTCCGGCAGCGGCAGCGTCCGTTTGACGAATACGTAGACCGAGCGCCGGGCGGCTTGCACCGGGTCGGACTTGGTCCAGCCGTTGCCCGGCCGAGACTGGCTGGCCAACACCGCGGCTGAGATTTCAGGAAAAACGCTCGGGCCGCCGCGCTCGTGGTTGAGCGCGCCGCTGGCCGCCAGTACGGCGTCGCGGATCGCTTCGGCCTCCAATCGGCGCGGCGTGAACCGCGAAAGTAACCGCCCGTGCGGGTCTTTTTCGAGCGAATCGGCCCCGCCGACTGACGACATCTGATAAGTGCTCGACAGCATCATCAGCCGGTGCAAGTGCTTGACGCTCCAGCTGCGGGCGACAAATTCGCAGGTTAGCCAATCGAGCAATTCAGGGTGCGAGGGCGAATCGCCCATCACGCCAAAATCGTTTTCGCTCGCTGTCAATCCGTCGCCAAAATGATGCTGCCACACGCGATTGACCATCACCCGCGCGGTCAGCGGGTGTTGCGGCTGCGTGAGCCAATCGGCCAGTTGACGGCGGCGGCCGGTGCTGACAGAGGTGGGCGTGGGGGTGGGCAATGCTGCATCGGTAAGAATGGCCGGCACGCCGGACGATACTTCTTCCAGCGGCACGTGCGGATCGCCGCGACGGAAAACATGCGTGGCGGGCGGCTGCAGCCGTTCTTCATACCAGACATACGCTTTGGCCAGCCGGGGCGGCGACTCGGCCTCGGCTGCTTCCATCTGCCGCTTTAGTTTTGCAAGGTTTTCCTGTTCCTCGTCGGTGGCATGCTGCCCAAGCATGGCTCGTAACTTCGAGCGATGCTCGCCGACCAGCTTCCGTTGCTCGTCGTTGCGCTCACCGGGCGGAACTTGGAACGCCGCCAGCGCTGGCTCAGGCAAAGAATCGGCGTTGCCACCACCGGTGGCCGCCGCGGTCAACTGCCCGGCGGCGGCAAGGCGGCGGCCAATCTCAAACTCGCATTGATCTCGCACGACGCGCAATTGCGCCACGCGCTGTTCGCGCTGCTTTACGGCAGCGTGGTAGGCGGCGACCTCGTCCGCCGTGCCTACCACGCGGTCCAGATCGGTGCGGCCATC
>DASVHB010000628.1:0-17485 GCA_036379195.1 Pirellulales bacterium | reverse complement strand
CACCCTGAAGCGGAACAAAAACGCGCGGGGTCGAATAGGGCGTGTCACTCGAATAACCGAGCATTTTACGCAGCCCAGGCTCCGCCCCAGCCACCCAACCGATCGATAAATTCGCTTCCTCCTAGCGGTAATCACTCACGGGTTGGGCGGATTATCGCCCTTCTTCTCGACCGTGGTTTTTTGCTCGATATCGGTTTCACCCCCGGGGCCCGATACGGTTTGCTTGCGTGTGGTTGTCGATTTCTCCCCGCAGCCGAGCGAAAACGTGCCCAACAATGCCACCAGCGAAGCCAGAACAATCAAGCGTCTCATGGGATCAAGTCCTCCAACAAACAAAGTTACTCTTCGCGGCTTGCGAACGTAGCGTTCGGTTCGCTTCACGCCGTCGGCGTGGGAAACGCACTTCGTATGCCGCAATCTATGGCGGCTGATGCCGCAGGTCGCGCCGATGCCGTCTTGTTTTTGACGCAAACAGGCGGCGGCACACGGGTTGCGGTATCCGCCGCCGCTCATACTTCACTCTCTTGTTATTCGGTCGGCCCGAGGTGATCCTTTGCCGCTGCGCGACCAAACCAATATCTTGGTGGCCGATGACGATCCCGCCACTTTGCTCGCCCTGGAATCGATTTTGGCCGATCCCAGTCAGCGTTTGGTCAAAGCTCGTTCCGGCGAAGAGGCGTTGCGGCACTTGCTCAACGACGATTTCGCCGTCGTCGTGCTTGATGTGCGGATGAACGGGCTGAGCGGTTATGAAACAGCGCGCTACATCCGCGAACGCAAACGCACCGAGCACACGCCGATCATTTTCTTAACCGGCGCCATCGTCGATGAGGGAGATCTGTTCGCCGGCTATTCCGTCGGTGCGGTTGACTATCTGATGAAGCCGGTGCTGCCTCACGTCTTGAAATCGAAGGTGCGGGCGTTCGTCGATTTGTTTAACAAGACGGAAGAAGTGAAGCGGCAGGCTACGTTGCTTCAAGAAAGTCAGCTCCGCGAGCATCAACGCGAGCTGAACGAAGCCCGCGCCCGCTGGGAGGCCGAGCGGCTGCGCGACGAGCTGCGCCTGGCCGGCGATATTCAGCGGCGGCTCTTTCCCGCCACCCCGACCCATTGTCACGGCTTCGAGCTGTTCGGGCAGTCGCTGCCCGCCGAATCGACCGGTGGCGATTATTTCGACTACCTGGCGACCGGCGACTGCGAACTGGGCATCGCGATTGGCGACGTGAGCGGCCACGGCATCGGTTCGGCGTTGACAATGGCCTCGACGCGGGCCTATGTGCGGGCGTTGGCCCTGGGCGAAGCCAACCCCGGACGCATTTTGAAGCTGGCCAATCGCGCGTTGGCCGACGACGTGGCCGACGGCAGCTATGTAACGATGCTGCTGGGCCAATTTCATCCGGCCCGGCGATCGTTCATTTTTGCCGGCGCCGGCCACCCGCCGGGCTATGTGCTCGCGCCAAGCGGCGAGACAAGATTGGAGCTACTCAGCGAAGCGATGCCGCTAGGCGTGCTCGACGAAGGCGATTTCCCGATGTCGGAAGTCGCCCTTGAGCCAGGCGAACTGATCGTGCTGTTGACCGATGGCATTCTGGAAGCGATGTCGCCCGGCGATCAACTGTTTGGCGTGCAGCGGGCGCTCGACGTGGTGCGCGGCAACCGCGATCAGCCCGCCCGCGAAATTGTCGGTCGGCTGTTTGACGCCGTCTGCCGGTTCACTCATCCCGCCGCGCCGCTGGACGACATGACGGCGATTGTCGTGAAGACCTAAGCGAAGGCTAACGGCTGTAGCCGAGCGACTTCACGACGCCCAGCATTTCTTCGTAGGTGATAAACCGACGCCGATGAGCCAGCTTGTACGAGTCGATGGCGGTACCTAGCTCCTTGGCGTCGGGCGAGAGGCCCTCGTAGCTGTCGGCGAATTGCCGGCGTTCGCGTCCCGGCGAGCCGAGCGGCATTTCCGAGTTCCGTCGATCGACAAATGTTTCCGGCGGAATTTCCAACATTAACGGCATGGCCTGCTCCAAAGTTCGGCGTTTGCGTCGGAAATTGCCGACGCGCCTCGTGGATCACCCTGGCAAAATTACGTTACGAATGGCCAGCGGTCAAAAGCCGCGATCCCCGATCGGTTGTGACGAACATGCCCGGTGCTGCTGGAGCGATTGTAGGGCTTAGCGCAACGAGGGCACGCCGCCCGGCGCCTGCGCCATTCGCCGCAGCAATTGCTGGCTGCCCGCGTGCCGTGGATCGAGGGCCAGCGCTCGTGCGGCGGTTTGCTGGGCTTCGGCCGCGCGCCCCGCGCGCCACTGCGCGTCTGCCAGGCGAAACAGCAACTCGGGCGAAACCGGGCCGCGGTCGCGCGCCGCCGAGAGACTATCGACCGCGTCGCCGTATCGCCCCTCGGCCGAAAACGCCAACCCGATGAGGTACAGCACCTGAGGCGGCTCTTCGCCGGGCGGATACGTTTCGGCCAGGTTCTGCAAACCGGCGAGCGCGCGCTGGGGCTCGTTCAAACGACGATACGCCTCGGCCACGCTCAGCAACGCTTCTCGATCATCGGCGCGGTAGCTAAGCGCCCGCTGGAAATCGGCCAGCGCCGCCCGCAGATCGCCCGATTGCTCGCGCAGTTTGCCGCGCAAGGCCCACACGCGCGCGTTCTTCGGATCGACGTCCAAAGCGTGTTCCACCAGGCGGGCCGCCTCGGCGGCATCGCCGTGGATCAACCGCATCTCAGTGGCACGGACGAGCAACTGCGGATCGTCAGGCGCTAGCCGCATGGCCTGCCGCATCTGGTCGAGCGCTTCGGTTTGCTTGCCGCCCTGCCAGAGAGCTTCGGCAAAATGTCGCCGCGCTTCGGCGTCTTGCGGGAAGGTTTTGACGGCTTGAGCCAGCAGTTGTTCGGCCCGCTGCCAGTTGCGGCGTTCCAGCGCGGTCTGACCCTGCTGCGACAACTGTCGCGACAACACCAGCGAACGCGGCACGGGACCCTCCCAGCCGCGAAAGCGGCATCCCTGCACGGCCGCGACCAGAATCACAAGCCAGCCGCAACGCACCCATCGGCAGGCTCTTTTCATAGACGGCGCCATCGGTACACCAGGCACGACGCGCGCGGAATCGGCGCACCATCGGCCGCGAAACGATAGCAAATCACGCTCTGCGCGTGAAGGCGGCTTTGCTGTCTCAAAGAAAAGGCAGGCCCCCATTTTTTGCCTTCTCTCTGGTATGATGCGTGGCATGGCAATGCGCCTCGCTTGTGGAGAACCGCTCGATGCCCGGCATTTACGAAAAACTCGGCATTCGCTTCCAATATCCCGACAGTTGGCGGCTCGACGAGGCCGAAGCGTTGGCCGGCGAGCAATCGGTGGCGGTCTATAGTCCGGGCGGCGCCTTTTGGTCGGTCATGATTCACCCGCCATCGCAATATCTGCAGACCTTGGCCGACGCCGCGCTGGAAACGATGAAGCAGGTGTACGATGAGCTTGATGCCGAGGCGGTCGAAGAAACGGTCGCCGGCGTGCGGTTGCTGGGCTACGACATCAACTTTTACTGCCTCGATCTGACCAACACGGCGCAAGTGCGCGCCTGCCAGGCCCCCGGAGGCGCGTACCTGATCCTCTGCCAGGCAGACGATCGAGAGTTCGACCAGGTCGAAAGCGTCTTCCAGGCGATCACGCACAGCCTGCTGGCTTAGCTCAGTCGGACAGGTCGGAAACCACGGGAGCGGCCGTGGGACCTGCCTCCGAACTTGCCGGGGTGTGAGCAGTTCCTCGGCCAATGACATAACCGGCCGCCAAGGCCGCCAGCGCGATGGCCGCCATCAGCGCGGCCTGGGCATAAACCGCTTTGCGGCTGATCAATAGCATGGCTTCGTCGCGCCGGCCACGTCGGCCGCGTTTGGCCAATGTCCGTGATTCCGCGGGCGGGGCCGCGGCGATCCCAACGGAAACATCACCGGGCGATCGAACTTCGGGCGTGGCCGGCGAACTGAAGATGGGCGGCGGCGATGCCACCGGCGGCGGAGCGGTAGACACCGCGGGCAACGACGCGGGCGTCGGTGTGGCGGCGGCGGGTGGTTCTGCAATCAAGGGCGCCGCCGCTTGATTCGCCCGCGCCGCCCCCAGCGATCTCTGCACATTCGGTTGAGCAACCGGCATCGAGTCGATCATGGCGATCAATCCCGGAATCTCATCGAAGGCAACCGCTTCGGCCAAGGCGGCTGAATCGCTAGCGCTGGTCGCTGGTTCGGGCGCTGGCGCGGCGGGTGACGAAACGGTTGTCGCCGAAGTCGCCGAGTCTCGTTCGATTCGGGGGACGACGTTCGGCGCACCGCACTTAGGGCAGGCGACGGTGCTGCCCGACTTGCGTTGACCGACGCTTAAAGTGCGACGGCATTGACTGCAATGAAACTGAACCGGCATGAACTCGCGTCAGGCATTCGAGAGGACCGATCGAGGTGAACCGATCCCTCCAGCCTAATCGAGCCTTTTGCCGGCAGGTAGCCCCGGCGCGGTGCCGGCTCAGGAGTCATCACCGCGACCCTGCCGCTCGTTGTCGGTTGCCAAGGCGTTCACCCCCAGCAGCACAATCAGGGCAATCAGGCCAAGCAGCCAAACCAGCCCCAAGGCCAGGCCGACTCGTTGCAGCACCACCGCGCCAGCCGCGTCTTGCATGGCCGCCAACAGCGACGCCGTGCCGAGCACCAGCAGAATGGCAATGGGCAGCAGCAGCACCCCCGCAATCACCAGGAGCAAGGTCTGTTTCGATATCAACGTCGCGGGTCCGCAAAAGTCTCGCAAATCTCGTATTTTGCCAATTCTGTGGATTTTTCCAACGGCTGTCAACGCTGCCAAGTCGTTTGAATAAATTGACTTACGATTGCCGCGCGGGACAATGGAACAGATCGGAACCCGGTTTGAGAGGCCCGCTATGCGTTCTGCCATCATCTCGCGTGTTCGCCGACCGATTGTCGCGGCGCTCTGTTTTGCCACGTTGCTTCTGGCGGCGCAGATGGGTCGCGCCGATAAGCTCGAGATGAAAGACGGTCGCGTTTACGAAGGCCGGCTTGCCCGGTTGTCGAGCGCGGGCCAGCAACCGGTGACGGCCGCCGCGGAAGGTGGCGAAGCGCAACCGATCGTACTCATCGACGACAACCTGCGCCGCATTTTCGTGCCCAAGGGGCAGGTGCAGCAAGCGGTGGCCTCCGACCTTCCTCCGAATGAGGCGTTTCCCATTCAGCAGCGGGTGGTGCGGCAGGGCGCCCGCGTCACGCCCATCGGCCCGCTGTCGCACATCAGCGCCTGGGATGAATTTGGCCGTCGCAGTTTGGAAATGCAGACCGGCAAGGACCTGATCAACATCATTCAAGGCATCACGGTCATCACGCCCCAATGGACGAAGGTCGAATCGATTCAACAGGGCGGCAAGAATTACACATGGGACATGCGGATCGCCACCAGTTCCATCCCGACAGAGATGCTGAAAAAGATCGTCCATAAGCGGGTTGGCGACAAGCTCGACGGTCGCCTGAAAGTCGTGCGGCTGTTTTTGCAAGGCGAGCGCTATGGCGAGGCGCAGGCCGAGCTGGAGCAAATCATCGCCGACTTTCCCGAGAACAAGCGGCAGTTCGAGCCGACGCTGCGCGAATTGCGGCAGCTTTTTGCCCGGCGTGCCCTGGAAGAGATCAAGGTGCGTCGCGGCGCGGGTCAGCACAAGTTGGCCATTCAGTTGCTCGAAGGCTTTCCCGCCGAGGGTGTGGCCGGCGAAACATTGCAAGCCGTCAAGCAGACGCTCGACGAATACCGCCTCGACTACGATCACGTCAACCAGGTGATCAAAAAACTCGACGAGCATCGCGCGGCCCTGGATGACGCGGCCCTCGGCAAAAAGCTGGAACCGATCCGCGACGAAATCGTCGAAGAGCTGAATCTGCACAGCCTGAATCGCATGGCGGCCTATCGGCAATCGTGGGACGACGACAAGCTCAAGCCCGAAGGCAAGCTGGCACTGGGCATCAGCGGTTGGTTGGTGGGGGCCGACGACGCGGTGCAGAACTTGCCGGTCGCCGTGTCGCTGGTCAAAGTGCGCGACCTGGTGCGTCAGTACTTAATCGAACCGGTGGCCGAGCGGCGCCGCGAGCTGCTGGCCGAGATTTCGTCGCAGGAAGGTGCAACCCCCCAACTCGTGGCCAAGCTGCTCGAGTACCTGTTGCCGCCGGTGGCCACCGAGCCGCAAACCGACGGCCAGCCGAAAGACGCGCCGGCACGCTTCTATGAATTGCAAGTCGCCGGCCTGGCGGGCGAACCGGAGGTCACCTATTACATACAGCTTCCGCCCGAGTACGATCCGCATCGCCGATACCCGACGATTGTCACGCTGAACGGTTCGGGCACGACGCCCAAGTTGCAGATCGACTGGTGGGCCGGTTCCGCCGGCGCCGAGGGCGAACGGCACGGCCAAGGCACACGCTACGGTTACATTGTCATCGCGCCCGCATGGGCCAAAGAGGGCCAGGCTGGATACAATTTCTCGGCCGCCGAGCATATTGCCGTGCTCAACTCGCTACGCGACGCTACGCGCCGATTTTCCATCGACACCGACCGCGTGTTTCTCAGCGGCCATTCGATGGGCGGCAGCGCGGCTTGGGATATTGGCCTGGCGCATCCCGATCTGTGGGCCGGCATCATTCCTATCGTTGCCCGTGGCGACAAGTACGTGGAGTTGTATTGGGAGAATCTGCGCCGCGTGCCGTTTTATCTGGTCGGCGGGCAGTTGGACGGCGGGCTGAGCAACAAGAACGCCAAGGAAATCGATCGCTACATGAAGCGGGGCTTCAACGCCACCTGGGTCGAGTATCAAGGGCGTTGCCACGAAAACTTTTCCGACGAGATTTTGCGATTGTTCGACTGGATGAGTCGCTATCAGCGAGACTTTTTCCCCAAAGATTTCACGTGTCACAGCCTGCGGCCGGGCGACTGCTTCTTCTGGTGGGTCGAGCTGGCCAACTTCTCGGAGAAGGCGATGGTCGAACCGGAAGAGTTTCCGCGCAAGGGTTCGCGGCCGGCCCGCACCAAAGCGCTGGTCAACGCCGCCAACGGACTGAACGTGAGCACGGGGGCGGGCAAGACCACCGTCTGGCTGGCTCCGGAGCTGGTCGATTTTCAACAAAAGATCTCGGTCACCGTCAACGGCAAGAGTGCGCGGTTGCCGGCGACGGGCGTGGCGCCCAGCCTCTCGGTATTGCTCGAAGACGCGCGCACGCGGGCTGACCGCCTGCATCCCTTCTGGGCCAAGGTCGAAATGCCCTCGGGCGATGTGAACGGCGGCGAAGACGCGCTGTAAAGTAAGCGTGGCGCGATTAGGTCATCCCAGCCCGCAAAATTTGCCGATTCGATCATGTTGCCCTGCGCGCTTCGCTCTCGCGGCCCGGTGCCGCGATGCGCATTGGGCCAGATTGAACCTGGGAAATCTGGGCAAGAATGTTGGCTGCCGCCAGGCGTCTTGTGTTCGTGTGGGCCGTTGCCGGTTGGTCGGCCTCGGCGCGCGCCGAAAACTTGCGCGAAGCCTGGCAAATCGCCCTCTCAGCCAACCCCGCTTTGCAAGCCGAAGCGCTCTATGCCAACGCGGCGGCGCTGAATCTTTCGGCCGCGCGGCGCGATCGGTTGCCCAAAGCCCGCACCTTCGCCATCGACGCCCAGTTGAACCGCTCGCCCATGCTCAACGTTTCGCAATTTGGCACGCCCGGCGGTGTGGGCGCCGCCTTGCCGTTCTTCGCCGGACAGAATCAAAATAACTTTCCCTTGTCGCTCACCGCGATCAGTCAGCCGCTCTATTCCGGCGGACGCATGCGCGGCGCGGTCGACGCCGCCGACGCCGATTTCCGCGCACAGCGCGCCGAGCAGGCGCGGGCCGCACTCGATCTGAAGCTGATCGTGGCCGATGCCTATATCGGCGTGTTGCGGGCACAACAAGACCTGAAAGTGGCCGACAGCGATGTGCGGCGGCTCAGTTCATTCCGTGACGACGTGATCAACCGCCAGCGCGTGGGGATGGCCACGCGCAACGAGGGCCTTTCGGCCGAAGTGTCTCTGGCCAACGCGCGGCTGCGTGTCATTGAGGCCAGAACCACGCTCGACACGGCCTGGGCCACCTACAACCGCTATCTGATGCGGCCGCTTGACGTCGTCGTGCCGCTGGCCGAAATCAGCTTGCCGAGTGATCGCGCCAATGTCGGCGCGTTGACCGAGCGCGCACTCCGCGGACGCCCAGAACTTTCGCGCCTGAGCCAGGCCGAACTGGCCCGCCTGACCGGGCAAGCTCTCGGGCAGCGGCCTGAGCTGGCCCGACTCGCTCACCAGGCGCGCTCCTTGGGCGCGCAGGCCCGTGTGGCGCGGGCAACGTCGCGACCACAAGTCAGCGTCAATGGCGCCTATCTGTTTCTGGGCAACAACGCCCTGGCGAATCAAAATTATTGGCTTGCCGCCGCCACCGCCGATTGGACGTTATTCGACGGGGGCGCTTCGCGCCGCCGCGGACAAGCTTTCGAGGAGCAGCAGCGCGCGGCGCTGCGGCAGCAGGCCGACCAGGCCGCGGCCATCGCGTTGGAGGTGCGAACGCGCTGGCTGAGCTACGAAGAAGCCCGGCAGCGAATCGCCGTTTCACGTGTCGCCGTCGCCCAGGCAGAAGAGAATGTGAACGTGGTGCGCGATCGTTATCGGCAGCAACTGAGCACCTACACTGAAGTGCTCGACGCCGAGCGGCAGCGCGTGCAAGCACAGGTTGACTTTGCCACCGCCACGTATGACGCCGCGTTGGCGTTCTTTCGCTTGCGCCGAGCGGTTGGCGATCTGTGACGCCCGACCGCGCCCGATGCGGCACAACCTTTGCACCGCGGCACGCTGCCCGGTGCGCTTCGTGTGCGGTTGCACCGCACCATTGTCGCCTTTCGCTCCGCGAAAGTAGCGCTACTTTCGCTCCGCGAAAGGCGACATTGAACGGCGAATGGTGGTCATATCGCTTTGAGAATTCATCTGATGAACACCCCTGACGAATCTTCGCCCCATGCCCCGGCGCCCGATGGCAAATCGCCCGAAGGCCGTGATGCACCGCTGGATTCGGCGAGCATTCAATGGGTCATCGATGCGCACGGCGCACGGCGTGCGCAACCACCAGACGCCGAAGGTGCGCCACGTTCGCCGATCCGCCGCTGGCTTGTGGGCGGCGCCATCGCCGGCGCCGTGGCCGTCGCGCTGTACTTCGCCGTGCCCGAGGTCGAAGAGTTCTTTAGCACCGTCTCGACCGACGATGCCTTTGTCGCCGCGCATGTCACCGACGTCAGCCCCCGGATTGCGGACCTCGTCACCGAGGTGTTCGTCGACCACGACGATTACGTCGAGCCGGGCACGCTGCTGATCAAGCTCGATCGCGAACCGTTTGAAGTGGCGCTGGCGCAGCGCGAGGCCGCGCTCGACGAGGCGCGGGCCAACCTGGCCGAGACCCGCGCCAACGTCAAGGCACAGCTCGCGCGTGCGCGAGGCAACTGGTTTCGTCGCAAAAACGCCCAGGAAGAGCTGCGCCGCCAGGTGGCGGCCTTGCGCTCGCGCGTGGCTGCCGTGCGTGCCCGCGAATCGAGCCTGAAGCTGGCCCAGCTCGATCATGATCGAATCGGCAGGTTGGCGGCCAAAGGCTCGGCGACTCAGGCCGAACTGGACGACCGCGTCAACCGGCTCGATGTGGCCCGCGCCGGCCTGATCGAGGCCTGGGCGCTGGTGCAAGAGGCGCGCGCCGCTCTGGGGCTGCCGCCCGACCGCGAGAACCCGCTCGACATTCCCGACGACTTGGAGCAGCAGCAATCGAGCATTCAGTCGGCCGTGTCGGATATCGCCAACGCGTTGGCCCAGGTGGGCATACCTTTCGACCTCAGGCAACTTTCGCCCGAGCAATCGTTCGAGCAATGGCTGCGGATGGATTCCGACGCGGGACTCGAACAGGCGCTGGCCGGCATCATCGATCGGGCGCCCGCCACCCGCGTGGCCGAGGCCAGCTTGGCCAAGGCCGAGAAAGCCTGGGAAGACGCGCGGCTCAATCTGAGCTATACCGACATCCGCGCCGAGATCGCCGGATACGTCGAGCGTCGTTCGGTTCATCCGGGCAATCATGTACGGCCTGGCCAGACGCTGCTCTCCATCAGGCCGCTCGCCGTATGGATCGACGCCAACTTCAAAGAAACCCAACTGCAATACCTTCGCATTGGCATGCCGGTCGATCTGCACGTCGACGCGTATCCCGAGCGGGTCTTTCGCGGACGGGTGGCGGGCTTCAGCCCGGCGACGGGCGCGGCGGCGGCGCTCTTGCCGCCGGAAAACGCCACCGGCAACTATATCAAGGTGGTGCAGCGACTGCCCGTCCGCATTGAGCTGGCCGAGCCGAATCCGCGCCAGACGCCGCTATTTGTGGGCTTGTCGGTGGTGCCGGCGGTGCGGTTCAAAGAACCGCCCACCGGGCCTGGCGCCGGCGAACGTTTGCGCATCCTTTCCGATCCGGCCCGCTCCGACGCGGCGCACGGGCCGGCAGCACGCGCCGCGGCAAACGGCCGGCATCGCGGCGATGGGCGCAATCTCGTCTTGCACCCCGCGCCGGCGTCAGCCGCGACGAGGAGTCCGCGATGAACGCGCGAGCGACCACCGCCGCGGCGGGGGTCAATCCCTGGGTGGTCGCGCTCACCGTGACATTGGCCACCTTCATGGAGGTGCTCGACACGAGCATCGCCAATGTCGCCCTGCCGCACATCGCCGGCAGCCTTGCCGCCGGCCGCAGCCAAAGCACCTGGGTGCTCACCAGTTACCTGATGGCCAACGCCGTAGTGCTGCCGCTGTCGGGCTGGTTTTCCCACCTGATTGGGCGGAAGCGTTTTTATATGACGTGTGTCGCCCTGTTCACGATCAGCTCGGCCCTGTGCGGCATGGCCCACAGCCTGGGTGAGCTCATTTTCTTTCGCCTGCTGCAAGGCGCCGGCGGCGGCGGCCTGCAACCCTCGGAGCAGGGCATTCTGGTCGATACCTTCTCCGAACGCCAACGCGGCATGGCCATGGCCGTGTACGGCGTGGCGGTGGTCGTTGCGCCGATCTTGGGACCGACGCTGGGAGGTTGGATCACCGACAACTACACCTGGCGTTGGATTTTTTACATCAACATTCCGGTGGGCCTGGTGTCGCTGCTGCTGACCAGCATCGTGGTGCGCGATCCTCCGTACATGGACGAGGAACGCGCCCGCACGCGCGGGCAGGTGTTTCGCATCGACTACATCGGCTTGGGGCTGATCGCGTTGGCTCTCGGCTCGTTAGAGGTCGTCTATGCCAAGGGCCAAGAGCTCGACTGGTTCGGCTCGCGGTTCATCATCACGTTCATGGTGCTGGCCGCCGTGGGCCTGGCGGGGGCGATCGCCTGGGAGCTGCGCCATCCGCAACCTATTCTCAATCTGGGTCTGCTCAAAGACCGCAACTTCATGGCGTGCGGCGTGCTGGTGTACTTTGTGTTCGCCGTGCTCTATGGCAGCACCGCCATGCTGCCCCAGATGCTGCAAGAGCTGTTTCGTTACGACGCCACTGGCGCCGGCCTGGTGATGTCGCCCGCCGCGATTTGCACCATGGTGACCATGCCGATCGTCGGATTTCTGCTCGGGCACAAGTCCGACGCCCGTTGGTTGATCGTGTTTGGCCTGGCGTGCGTGGCGGGCGCTTCGTACTGGCAGGCGCATCTCAATCTGGAAGCCTCGCCCTACGCCATCATCATTCCGCGCTGCGCGCAGATGATCGGCGTGGGGTTCTTGTTCGTGCCGCTCAACGCCGCCGCCTACATGTATCTGCCCAAAAACCAAACGACCAACGCCAGCGGGCTGTTCAACCTGCTGCGCAACGAAGGCGGCAGCTTCGGCATCGCGCTGGGCACCACGATGATCGATCGCCGCAGCCAGTTTCACCAGTTTCGGCTGGTCGAGAACCTTCACGCGGCCAATCCGCAGGTTTCGGAGTCGCTGGGGTTGCTCAGCGGCGGCGCCATCGACTCGGTGGCCGGCGCCGCCGATCCCACGTCGCGGCCCGCCTTCGCCATGCTCTACCGCCTGGTGTTGCAACAGGCGCGAATGATGTCGTATCTCGACGTCTTATGGCTGTTCGCCGTATTCACCGCTCTGATAGTGCCGCTGGTGTTCTTGATGCGCCGTTCCGTGGCCCGCGACGCGCTGGTAATTCACTAATGCTACCGAGCCATCGGAGAGAGCGGTGTAAGCCGCTTCGCGGCCCAACCCCTTAACTTCGATTTCTCGTCAGGTCATACTAGCCCGCATGGAAAACCCGATTCAACATCCCCACGAACCGCTGGCCAACGAGCTGCGGCGACGTGCCGCGAAAGTCGAACCCCGCAGCCTGCGCACATTCACGCCCAGTCTGGCCGTGTTGGCCAAGAGTTCGGGCTGCTACCACTGGACTCCCGACGGCCGGCGGCTGGCCGACTTCACTTCGGGCGTGCTGGTGGCCAATCTGGGGCACAACCCGACCCGCTGGTGGCAGCGGGTGCTCGATTATCTCGGCTTGCATGGCTTCGCCGGCTGTGGCGACTTTTGCCAGGCAGTCACCCTCAATGCCTACAATGCCATTACCGAACTGGAAGTGAAGGCCAGCGAGCGGCTGATTGAATGCCTGCAATCGCAGCCGGGAGGAAAACGGTGCGAGCAGGTTTTGTGGGCCGCCAGCGGCAGCGAAGCGATTCAAAAGGCGCTCTGGGCTGCGCTCGATCGCCGGCCCGGTGAAGACATCATTCTTTCGACGCGCTACGGTTTTCACGGCAAAAAAGGGCTGGCCGGCGCCGTCACCGGCAGCGAGCAAGACGCCGAACGCGATCGGCGCGTGCGGTTCATTTCGTTCCCGCGCGAAGAGTGCGTTAACCTTGAGCGCCGCCGCCAGCCGCTCGATCTGGCGCCGTATGAAGCCGAGCTGGCTTCGCTTTGGAAAGAGTTTGGCAACCGCATCTGCTGCCTCATCACCGAGCCTTACCTGGGCGGCGGCGGCTCTTTTCACCCGCAAAAAGAGTACTTGCAGCTCCTGCAGCGGTTCTGCCGCGAGCACGACCTCGTGTTGATCTTAGACGAGGTGCAAGCCAATTTTGGTCGCACGGGAGCGATGTTCGCCTTCACTGAATATGGCGTCGAGCCGGATATCGTGGTGCTCGGCAAAGGCCTGGGCAACGGCGTGCCGGTGAGCGCCGCCGTGGGCCGCGCCGAGCTGTTTGCCAACATGCGCTATGGCGAGGCCTCGGATACCTGGAGCGCAAACCCCCTGGCCAGCGCCGCCGTGCTGGCCACGCTGGACGAATACGAACATACGCCTGTGTTGGAGCATGCCAAACAGCTCTCCGGCGTGCTCGCAGCCGGCCTCTCGCGGCTGGTGGAGACGGGCGTGGTGGCGCACGTGCGCGGCGAGGGCGTGGTGTGGGGACTCGAATGCGCCGCCCTCGGCGAGTGCAGCGCGGCCGAGGTCGCCAACGCCTGCGTCGAAGACTGTTATCGTGGCAACGCCGAGGGCGCGGCCATCCATCTGCTTGGTCCGTTGGCGGGCAAGGTCATCCGCGTCAGCCCGCCGCTGGTGATGCCGCTGGACGAAGCTAAGACGTATCTGGAAGCGATGTACGAAATTTTTGGCGAACTAGCTCAAAGATCGGTAAAAGACCACGTTACCTCATAAAGCTCGGCATCTAGCCGGGGCCCTAAGGTACATTGAGCTAAAGATCTCTGTTACGATGGATACGGTAGGAGCGCCATGCCCGCCGAGGACAAGGACCATTGCCTACACATCTGCAGCCGCGGAGTTTCGGCGTTGAGACGAGCACAATTCATCTTGTGGGCCTTGATGGCACTGGCAATGTCGGTTTCGCCGCTGCGGGCAGACGATGCGGCGCCGGGCAACGTTTCGTTCCAGAACGACGTGATGGCCGTGCTCTCGAAGGCCGGCTGCAACCTGGGAGTCTGCCACGGCAATCAAAACGGCAAAGGCGGTTTTAAGCTTTCGCTACGAGGACAAGACCCCGCCGCCGACCTGATGGCCATCTCGCACGAAGAATGGGGCCGCCGGGCGGACCGGCTTATGCCCGAGCGCAGCCTGCTGCTGCTCAAGCCCACCGCTCAGATCGCCCATCAGGGCGGCCGGCGATTCGCCGTCGGCTCGCCGGAGTACGAGATCCTTCGCCGCTGGATTGCGTCGGGCACACCCGCCAATCCACCCAACTCGCCAACGCTCGAACAAATCGAAGTGACGCCAAAGGAGCAGGTGCTTATCGAGCCGGCTGCATCGGTTCAGTTGCATGCAACGGCCCTGTTTTCCGATGGCAGCCGCCGCGATGTCACCCGCCTGGCGGTTTATGAACCGGCGGCTCAAACGGTCGAAGTCGATCACGATGGTCTCGTTCGCCGGCTGGCCACAGGCGAAACGACCGTACTCGTCCGCTATCTGCATCTGCAAACGCCGGTGCGGCTGGCGTTCGTTCCGGCCCGCCCCGACTTTGTCTGGAGCGAGCCGCCCGAGACCAACTACATCGACCGCCATGTTTTCGCCAAATTGTGTTCGTTGAGGATGAATCCCTCGCCTCCGGCCGGCGATGCCGTGTTTTTGCGCCGGGCGTATCTCGACGCGCTGGGCATTTTGCCGACCGCCGGCGAGGCCCGGGCGTTTTTGGCCGATACGCAACCCGACAAGCGCGCCCAATTGATCGAACAATTGCTCCAGCGTCCCGAGTTCGCCGATTGCTGGGCGCTGAAATGGTCGGACTTGCTACGCAACGAAGAAAAGGTGCTTGACGCCAAGGGAGTGGCCAATTTCCATCATTGGATTCGCCAGAGCATCGCCGCAGGCAAGCCGCTCGACCGCTTTGTGCGCGAGCTGATCACCGCCCGCGGCAGCACCTACACCAACCCCGCCGCGAATTTTTACCGCGCCAACCGCGACGCCATTACGCGGGCCGAAGCCGCCGCCCAACTCTTCTTGGGCGTCCGCCTGCAATGCGCCAAATGTCACAACCATCCGTTCGATCGCTGGACGCAGCAAGACTATTATCGCTGGGCAAGCTTTTTCTCCCGCGTGCAGTACAAGATTCTCGAGAACCGCCGACGCGACGAGAACGACGGGCACGAATTCGACGGCGAGCAAGTGGTCTGGGTGGCGTCGTCGGGCGAGGTGCGCGACCCGCGCACCGACGAACCGATGACGCCGTGCTATCTGGGCGCGCCGACGCCCGAGTTTCAGCCCGATCAAGACCGGCTCGAAGAATTGGCCGATTGGCTGACCTCGCCCGACAATCCGTTTTTTGCACCCGCGCAAGTCAACCGCATCTGGTATCACTTGCTGGGCCGCGGACTGGTCGAGCCGATTGACGATTTCCGGGCGACGAATCCCGCCGTAATGCCCGAGTTGCTCCATGAGCTGACGCGTGATTTTGTCTCGCACGGCTTCGACTTGAGGCATGTGGTCCGCACCATCATGAACTCGCGCACTTATCAGCTTTCGGCGACGGCCAACGAGACCAACCGCGCCGATGAGACGAGTTTTTCGCATACCTTGATGCGGCGGATTTCGGCGGAGCAACTGTTCGACGCGCTGAGCCAGGCGACGGGCGTGGCGCCGCACTTCAGCGGCTTTCCCGCCGGTTTGCGTGCATCGCAGTTGCCCGGCGTGCAGGCCATGCGGTCGCGGCGGCGGCGGCCCTCGCGCGACGAGCAGTTTCTGGTGCTGTTCGGCAAGCCGCCCCGGCTGCTCACCTGCGAGTGCGAGCGTTCGACCGAGCCGACGCTCGGCCAGACGTTTCAATTGGTCAGCGGGCCCACGATCAACGAGTTGCTGAGCAAATCCGACAACCGCATCGGGCGGCTCTTGGGCGAGTCGAAATCGGACGAGGCGATCATCGACGACCTCTATTTATCATCGCTCAGCCGTTTTCCGACAGCCGAAGAGCGGCACGGCATGATCGCTTATCTCGCCGCGGCCAGCGACCGCCGCGCGGCGCTGGAGGATGTGCTGTGGAGCTTGCTGAATGCCAAAGAGTTTTTGCTGCGGCAATGACGCCAGTCTGATCGAAATCGATTTACTGCGCGGCGGCCACCGGTTACTGCCCAATTTATTTATCGAACAAGACGTAGCCGAGTTGCAGCCGCCGCCCAACTATCTAGTGCTGGTCAATCGCGGATGGATGCGCGGCGCCGCCAGCCGTTGGCAAGTATTTCCGATCGTGCTGGGCGCACCACTGCCTGTCATTCCCGTGCCGCTGCGCGAGGGTGAGGCCGAAGTTCCGCTCGATCTGCAATTCGTGTTCCGCAGCTTGAAACACTAGCTTTGGCGCACTATAGTCATGGTGATGTCGCTCAAGGTTTACATCAGCGGAAAGCTTTTCGATAAGGAAGACGCTAAAATCAGCGTCTACGATCACGGTTTGCTCTATGGCGACGGCGTATTCGAGGGCATTCGCAGTTATGGCGGCAAAGTCTTTCGGCTCGAAGCACATTTGAAGCGGCTTTGGGATTCGGCCAAGGCCATCTGGCTTACCATTCCCATGTCGCGCGAAACTCTGGCCGCGGCGGTGTACGACACCCTGCGCGTCAACAACATCGCCGACGGCTATGTTCGCCTGGTCGTCACACGCGGGGCGGGCACGCTCGGGCTCGATCCGAATCGGACCAGCGACCCGCAAGTCATCATCATCACCGACCACATTGCGCTCTACCCGCGCGAAATGTACGAGAAGGGCCTGGAGATTGTCACCGTCAGCGTGGTGCGCAATCATCCGGCGGCCATGAGCCCGCGCATCAAATCGCTGAATTATCTGAACAACATCCTGGCCAAGATCGAAGGCTTGCAAGCCGGCTGCGTCGAGGCCCTGATGCTCAATACCAAGGGCGAAGTGGCCGAATGCACGGGCGATAATGTGTTTTTGGTCCGCGATGGCGTGCTGCTCACGCCGCCCAACGAGGCGGGCATACTCGAGGGAGTCACGCGGCAGGCCGTCATCGAGCTCGCCCGTGAAACCGGGCGCGAGGTGCGCGAGATAGCGCTCACCAAGCACGACGTGTACATCGCCGATGAGATGTTTCTCACCGGCACGGCGGCCGAAGTCATTCCGGTGGTGAAAGTCGACAGCCGGCAGATTGGCAGCGGCAAGCCCGGCCCCATCACGCGCGACCTGATGGAACGATTTCACGCGCTCGCCCGCAAGTAAGGCAGCGTGAGCGAGGCGCGCCTCAGTCTACAAACGCCGCCAGTCGGCTGGCCCGTTGTGGGAATTGCAGTTTCTGCAGGGCCTTGACTTCAATCTGGCGGATTCGCTCGCGCGTCAGACAAAAGATTCGCCCGACCTCGTCCAAGGTATAGCAGTAGCCGTCGGCCAGGCCGTAACGCAGCCGCAGTACCTCGCGTTCGCGCGAGGGAAGTGTTGCCAGCGCCTCGTTGATACGTTG
>DASVHB010000627.1:0-5712 GCA_036379195.1 Pirellulales bacterium | reverse complement strand
ACGGGCTGCAAGCTCGACGGCTGGTGCGGCGACGCAGCGGTGACCCGCGCCGTCGGCCCAGTGGCGCCAGAGATTCAGCGGCTGCTCGACGTTACCAAGGCGACGCTTTACCTTTCCATCGAGCTGATGAAGGTCAAAAGCCGCTGGAGCCAGGTCGCCGCCGAAATGGAAAAATATGTCCGCGATCACGGCTTTCACGTCGTCGAGACGTTCGTTGGCCATGGCATCGGTCGCGAGATGCATGAAGAGCCGCAAGTGCCCAACTTCTGCAGCAAGCAATTCTTGAAAAAGGGCGACTTCGACCTGCGCCCGGGCCTGGTGATCGCCATCGAGCCGATGGTGAACATGGGCACCGGCAAGGTCAAAGGTCTCTCCGACCATTGGACGCAGGTGACCAAAGACGGCCGCCCCAGCGCTCACTTCGAGCACACGGTGGCGATGACCAAAGACGGCCCCGTGCCCCTGACGCTCGGTCCGGGCGGCGAAGACGTGTGACGGCGATCTCGGTGGCTGGGGCAGAATCTAAGCGATGCCCCGGCCCAGAGGATAAATGTCGCCGCCCCCTCAGAGGTAGTACGATGCGCACGGCGGTGCGCATCGGCGCGCTTACTTGCTTCACTGGGGGCGTTCCGTCCGCGCGGGCAGCGTGGTGAAATACCCGATCATCATTTCTTCCCACGTCTGATCGCCCCAACGCACGGTCTTGGTGGGGTCGGGGTTCGCCAGGTTCGCCGCCGAATTGTCGAAATGCGCCGTGCAGCGCAGCAGCGTTCCCTTGGGCAGCAGCTTCGGCTCCGCCAGATGATACCGCAACTGCCAGTTGAAGTCGTACCGCGGAATGTCCAATAGAATCTCGCTCTTACCGTCCGGGTAGTCGGCTTCGTAGCGGAACGCCTTGCCGCGCAGGTGCATGTGCGGCGTGAGCGTGAGCAACCGCACATCGTTGTCAAAGCGGTGCTGGGAATGCACTTCGTGGTTGTCGGCGCCGGGCGGAATCTGGATCAGCGGATTGGCGGCCATGCCGCCGCCGATCTTTTCGCGCACTTCCGCCGCGTTGGCAAACACCAAGCCCAGCGAACTGCGGTCCCGCTGCGGTGAGCCGTTGGGCGTGTAGTGCAGTTGGAAAACGATCTTGGAACCGGCGGGCACGAACATCGCCGCGCCCTCGGGGAAGGTGGTGGGCGGCATGCCCGGCGCAAAGCCGACCATTGCCCCGCGCCGACCGCGTGTCTTTTCGCCCGGCGGCACGAAGAAAGCCACAATATGGTGCACCACGGCGCGATTGTCTGGCCGGCACTCGGCCGCTTTGATCCAGGTGTCTTCGCGAAATCCGGGATCGACCGTGTAGTATTGATACGCCACGACGCCTTCCGTCGGCACTTCGACCGGTTCTTCGCGGATGTAAATCACCTGGTCGGGTTGCGAAATCTGCCAACCAGCGGCGAATTGCCTCGGCTTGGGCAGTTGCGCTCGGTCGCCTTCGGGGCAGCCGGCATCGACCCATTCGGCCATGAGCGACTTTTCCTCGTCGGTCAGCCGCGGATCGTTCTGAAAGACGCCGTGCTGGGGATCGGCAAACCAAGGAGGCATTCGACCTTGCTCGACGACCTCGCGCATGGTCTCGGCCCAGCCCACGACCTCGTCGTAGCGGATGAGCGCAAAGGGAGCCACTTCGCCCGCCCGGTGGCATTCGACACAGCGGCGATCCAGCAGCCGGGCAATCTGGTTGGAGTAGGTCACGACGGATTGCGGGTCGCTTTTTCGCAGGCGGCCGATGAGGCAGCCTTGCACTTGGGTTTGCGAAATGCTGACAGGTCGTCCGCTCAACAGCTCGTCCAGCGCTACCGCCAGGTCGCGCCGCGTGGCAGCGGGCCGTTGTCGCCCGACGACGAATTGATCGTCGATTCGGCCGCGATAGCGCACCACGCGCTGGTCGTCGAGCACAAAAACCTCCGGCGTGCGCACGGCGCCAAACTGGTCGGCCACGGAATTGCCCGGATCTTTCAGTACCGGGAATTCGATTTCGTACGCGCGAGCAAATTCGGCCAGTTCCGCCAGGGTGTCTTGCTGGTTGGAGTCGACGGCCAGGAAGACCACGCCGCGCGGCTGAAACTCTTTGGCCAGGGCGGCCAGTCGCGGCGCATATTGCCTGGCCAAAGGGCATTCACAACCGACAAAGGCCACCACCGCCAGCTTCGGCGTCGGGGCTTGCTCGCCGGCCGGCTGACTGAAGGCCGTAGCCAGTGAATGCTCTCTGCCGCGGAAATCGAGCAGCGAAAAACTAGCGATGGCTTGGCCGATACCGCCCGGCTCAGCCGGCTGCTCTTCGCAAGCCGCATGCGCGCTGCCACCGATTGCCAAAAACCCGATGAAAACGCCGAACGCGAATCGCATAAAACTTCTTGAGGGTTATGAGACCATTGCCGAACGCAACGTTACATCGGGCATTCTATCAAAGCGAATGCACGAAGGCAGCATGAATTACCGCGCCAGGTTCCGCACGGGCCAAAGTTGTTCGTCGCCGCGCAGCGCTAAAATGGCGACCAATTCGCCACTGCGACTGACTGCGGCCACTTCACCCGCTGTGGAGATTCCTTGCAAATCCGCCGGCCGAGGTATCGGCAGGCCGTGCCCGACTCGGCTGATTTGCTCGTCGCTCAATTCAATAGGTGGCAACGCCCCGACGGCCCGCAGCGCCGGCAGCAGTTGATGCCTGACGGTTTCGCCATCGAGTTGCCCGGGTCGGCAGGCATCTTCCAGGCGGAACGAGCCGATCGCGGTGCGGACCAGGGCCGACATCACCGCGGCCGTGCCGATGGCGGCGGCCAGGTCGCGGCCCAACGAACGGACATACGTGCCCGAGCTGCATTCGATGTCGAGCGTCAGTTCCGGATATTCGAATCGCTTCACGTCGAGCCGGTAAATCGTGACGGGCCGCGGCGCCAGCTCGACGGCCTCTCCAGCTCGGGCGAGATCGTAGGCTCGGCGGCCTTTCACCTTCAGCGCCGAAAAGGCGGGCGGGCGTTGCTCGATCGGCCCCGTCAGCCCCGCCGCCGCGCGCCGCACTTCGTCAAGATTCGGCCGCGGCGGATCGTGCAGCATTTGCACAACGCCCTCGATGTCTTCGGTGTCGCTTTCGCGACCCAACAGGAAAGTGCCGGTGTAGCGTTTCGGCATCGCCTGCACGTATTCGATCAGACGAGTTGCCGCGCCGATGGCAACCACCAGCACGCCCGAGGCCAACGGATCGAGCGTGCCGGCATGGCCAACTTTGGCCGGTCGCACCCAACGTTTTACACAATCCACCGCCTCGCGCGAGGTCATGCCCGGCGGCTTGTGCACATTGATCAATCCCGAGACAGTCATCGCTCTAGCGCGGCTTGCTGACGAGCGCCTGATCGAAGTATTGCCAGCCGGCGGGCGTGCGCAGCCAGACTGCGTGGCTGCCGTCGGGTGTGGCGCGCCGCGAGAAGGCCCACTGCGCGACCGACGGATCTCCCTCCGCCGCCGACCAATAGCTGAACCGCTCATCGCGCCGCACGTAGCGAAGGCCGGTCAAAAACGATTGCTGCTGCCGTTGATAGGCGGCCTGCCCTAAACCGCCGATGAGCGAAAATCTGCCTCGGCTGCCGGCAAACACGTACTTCAGCGGCGAGCGCGCCAAGTCAGCCGGACCCGGCGGAGCCTGCGACCGCGGCGCCCGGAATGCCGGTGACTGGCGTTTCGGCTGGCGCCCAGATTCGCGCGGCGCACCGCGATTCAGCAGATCGCGGCTCGCCGAATTACGATTCGGCAAATTGCGATTGAGTGCGCCGCCCGACAGCATCTCGTCGTCGTCAGGAATCGGCGCTGGACGCCGCGGCAGGCGGTCGAAATCGAACTCATCGTCCCGTTGGTCGCGAATGTCGATGCTCAACGACGACAACACCAACGGCGCCAGAATGACGAGGCTCAACATCGTTCGGCGCTAGCCCTTTCCCTTCATCGCCGCCGCCAGAATCTGCGAAGTGCTCTCACGCATGATCCGCGGATCGACCGTCTTGCCCTCGACCAGCGTCTTGCGCACGTCCTTGCCCGAGATGAACACGGGCTTCTCGTCCTTGTGCAGTTCCATCAGATCGACGCGCCCGACCGATTCGTAGTAGGCGGCAAAGCCGACCTTGACCGGCTTTACCTGCAAGTCGCCCGACAGCTTGCCAAACATTTCTTGAGCGTCGAAATCGCCCCAGATGGCCGTGCCGTCGTGGAACGGCGCGTCGGCGTGCTTGCGGCCAATCACGATATCGGTGAAGCCAAAATTCTGCCGGTAGATCGCGTGCATCACGGCTTCCTTTGGCCCGGCGTAGAACATCTTAATGTCGACGCCGAGCAAGAACACGCGGTCGGGCACGCTTTCTTTGCGCGGTCCCCACAACTTCGGATCGCTGTCGCCCTCGCCGAGCTGCCGCTTGTCGATCAAGGCTTCGTAGGTTTGCATGCGCACGTCGGCCGGCACGTCGTCGCCCTTGGTTTCGCCCACCAGCGGGTTGAGGCATGCCCCCGCGTTGTGCCCCTCGCGCAGGAGCGTCTCCAGGCCATACACCAGCGCATACTCGTGGGCGCGGTGCAGAGGGTTGCGCGTTTGAAAGGCCACGATGCGGTCCCACCCTTTGGCGGTCAGCAGCGCACGCACCTCGCGCGGCGACAGCACGTATTTGCCGAACTTCGGGTGCTTGGGCTGCGGCAGCACGCGAATCGTGCCGCCCAGCAGGTGCGTCTTGTCGGCGTCGCCCTTGAGCACCATGTCGGCGCCGGGGTGGTCGGTGCGTCCGGTCTGATAGACGCCTTGGATGTATTTGGGCTTGTCCCAGGGAAAGACATCGGAGATGTCGAGCGTCGCCACGATGTCGCCGGCGGTGTTGGTCAGCGCCACGCGCTGACCGGTGTGCAGCTTGGCGGCCAGCTCGCTGGTGACCGGCAGGGCCAAGGGGATCGTCCAGGCGTATCGCTTGCCGCCATGTACGACGCAGGCTTCATCGAGCACCCGATGGTAGGCGGCCGAGTCCATCGGACCGGTCAACGGACTCAGCGTGCCATCGCCCAGGCGATAAACCGTCGACAAATCAGCATCGGAGACCGGCACCTTGACCAGCCCTTTGGCCTCGGCTTTGAAGGCTTCGATTTGGTCGGCGGGTACGGTTCGGCAGACGGGTTCGACAAGTCCGCCGTGCGGCGGGGGAAGTTTCGACATCAGAAAGACACCTCGCTAGGATCTACAATCAACTAACCATGTTCAACGAACCGTAGGCTGGCCCGAAGGGCATCCGCCGCCCGAAGGTCGTGCGCCCGTTGAGTATAGCGGCGCGGCTGCCTAGGCTAAAGGGGCGCGCCCAGATACCCTAGCGCGGCCAAGAATCGCTGTCCGGCGGCGAATAATCGATGGATCGCCCCCGGCTTTGACTGCCATGCACGCCATCACGGCAAACACGTTCGACCACCGCCAAATCACGCGGCCCGACCCGGCGCTGATGCGCTATTATCTGTTGATCTCGCTGTTGACGGGGCCGGGGTTCTTCTTTGCTGTTTTGCCGCTGTTTTTCAAATATGAGACTCTGCGCTATCGGTTCGACGACGAAGGCATCTCGATGAGCTGGGGCATCTTGTTCCGTCGCGAGATTTATCTGACCTATCGCCGCATTCAAGACATCCACCTCACCCGCAACCTATTGCAAC
>DASVHB010000626.1:0-2627 GCA_036379195.1 Pirellulales bacterium | reverse complement strand
TGCCGATGCCCCGGAAGCGGATCAGCCGGGGCATCGCTTAGGCTCTGCCCCAGCCACCGGGGCGTTTGCCGAACTTGTTCGCCAAAACAGACCTGCGACGTTTTGCGGTGGAATTTGCTTACCGTTTCGAGAACTGTGTGCCACGGCGGGCGCCGCGCAGACCGTACTTCTTGCGTTCTTTCATGCGGCTGTCGCGCGTCAGCAGGCTGTTGGCCCGTAAGATCGGTTCCAACGTGGCGTCGTAACGCTTGAGCGCCCGCGCAATGCCCATCTTGCAAGCGCCGGCCTGCCCCGTCGGCCCACCCCCGTACACGCTGATGATTACATCGACGCTGCCGCGGCGCTCTGTCTTTTCCAACGCCACCAGCACGTCTTGCCGCTCGTGATCGTTGACGAAGTAATCTTCCAACGGGCGGTCGTTGATCTGAATCAGGCCTTGCCCGGCGCGAATTCGCACCCGGGCCACCGAAGTCTTGCGGCGGCCCGTACCCAGGGCGTCGGTCGTCGAAACAGTCGCGGGAGTTCCAGCGGTCGCCATGTTATTTGATTCCCAGTTCCTTTGGCTCGGGCATTTGTGCCTGATGAGGATGTTCGTTGCCGGCGTATACCTTGAGCTTCGACAGCATCGAAACCGCCAGTTTGTTTTTCGGCAACATCCGGCGCACCGCGTCGACAATGATCTTTTCGGGCTTGTGCTCCCGCCGCTCGGCTGCCGTCTCGGAGCGGAGCCGCGGATAGCCGGTGTACCAGGTGTACTGCTTCTGCTCCCACTTTTTGCCCGTGAACGCCACTTTTTCGGCATTCACCACCACGACAAAATCGCCGGTATCGACGTGGGGCGTGTAGGTGGGCCGGTGCTTGCCCATCAAAATCACGGCAATGTCGCTGGCCAGACGGCCCACCACCTTGTCGGTGGCATCGACCAGCCACCATTTTTGTTCGATGGCCCCTGGCTTGGCCATGTAAGTTTTCGTCGTCACGCGGTTATTCCGATTACGAAGTTATCGCTCGATCTTGTTTATCGCGGTGGCCCTTGCTTAATTTGCGGTGGCCGGGGCAGAGCCTTGGCGATGCCCCG
Organism: Pirellulales bacterium; assembly: GCA_036379195.1. Classification (GTDB taxonomy): domain Bacteria; phylum Planctomycetota; class Planctomycetia; order Pirellulales; family JAICIG01; genus JAICLL01. The sequence continues at coordinate 1,549 of DASVHB010000626.1, read as the reverse complement.
GAGAGATCGCCCTTCGAAGCCAGCACACCGGGGCATCGCCAAGGCTCTGCCCCAGCCACCGGCGAGTGTGCCATTCGTCGCGAAGCGTATGAGTCTACCGGCTGGGGCAAAAACGTTCAAGGGATGCGAATTGCAAAACTGGCCCGATCCGCGTACCTTGAGAGGCCATGATTGTCGGCGTCGTCAAAGAAACCTATCCGGGCGAGCAGCGCGTGGCTCTGGTGCCCGGCTCGCTGGCCGCACTCGTCAAGGCGGGATTTGAAGTAATCCTCGAAGCAGGTGCAGGCGAGGCGGCCGGCTATGCCGATGCCGCTTATCAGCATCAGGGCGCCCGCCTTGCCGATCGCGACGAGGTGTTTCGCGCCGCCGATATCATCGCCCAGGTGCGCGCCTTGGGGGCCAATTTGGAGGCCGGCGTCACCGATCTGGAACGGATTCGCGCCGGCCAGGTGTTGGTCGGCTTTGCCGATCCGCTTTCGGCGGCTTCGTCGGCACAGCAAATTGCCGCGCGGGGCGGGGTGCTGTTTGCCATGGAGTTGGTGCCGCGGATCACCCGCGCCCAAAGCATGGATGCGCTGTCGTCGATGGCCTCGATCGCCGGCTACAAGGCCGTGCTGCTGGCCGCCGCCGCCGCGCCCAAAATCTTTCCGATGATGATGACCGCCGCCGGCACCATTTCGCCCTCGAAGGTGTTTGTGATGGGGGCGGGCGTGGCGGGCTTGCAAGCCATCGCCACCGCTCGGCGGTTGGGCGCCGTGGTCGAAGCCTACGATGTGCGTCCGGTGGTCAAGGAACAGGTCGAAAGCCTGGGAGCGCGGTTTCTGGAACTGCCGCTGGAAACCAGCGGCGCCCAGGACCAGGGCGGCTACGCCAAACAGCTTGATGAAGGCGTCTATCAAAAGCAGCGTGAACTGATGCTCAAAGCCGTGGCCGCCAGCGACGTGATCATCACCACGGCGGCGATTCCCGGCCGCAAATCGCCCGTGCTGGTCACCGCCGAAATGGTGGCGGCGATGGCGCCAGGATCGGTGATTGTCGATCTGGCGGCCGAGCGGGGCGGAAACTGCGAACTGACCCGCGCCGATCAAACCGTGGTCGAGCACGGCGTGACCATTCTGGGGCCGACCAATCTGCCTGCCACCGTTCCGCTGCACGCCAGCCAGATGTACTCGCGCAACGTAACCACGTTTTTGCTGCACCTGGTCAAAGACGGCAAGCTCGCCATCGACGCTGCTGACCAGATCACCCGCGACACGCTAGTCACGCGCGATGGCGAGGTCGTTCATCCCCGCGTCCGCGAGGCGCTGGGTCTGCCGGTCGATACTACCGAGGCGGCCGCGCTGTGACGGTCATCGGTTAATCAAGATCGCTGATTGCCGGTGCTATTTCGCGCCACCGTTTCGCTGGTGGCTGGGGCAGAGGCTCGCCGATGCGCCGGTTCGAATCAGCCGGGGCATCGCTTAGGCTCTGCCTGGGCTGCGCAAAATGCTCGGTTATTCGAGTGACACGCCCTATTCGACCCCGCGCGTTTTTGTTCCGCTTCAGGGTG
>DASVHB010000625.1:0-3139 GCA_036379195.1 Pirellulales bacterium | reverse complement strand
AGCCTTGGCGATGCCCCGGCTAGCAATGCACCGGGGCATCGCCAAGGCTCTGCCCCAGCCACCGCCATGCACAGGGATGCATCGTCGCGCATCGACCGGTGCTACTTTCGCAGAGCGGAACTCGACTTTACAATCCTTCTTTACGCTCACATCCGATTTCAGCAAGGATTCGCTCGTGCTCGATGTCTCTACCGAACAGGTGCTGGTGGTGCCTACGTCGCTGTTTCACCAGCTTGGATACTTTCAGGGCTTTTGCGCCGACGTCGATCGTTATCGCGCCGAGCTGCTGCGGCCCGCCAATGTCAGCTATCATCCGCGGGCCGCGATGGAGCAAGACCCTTCGTTCAAGCAACTCATTCCCTATTGCCTGTTCCGCCACACGCGGGCCGACGGCGTGCAGACGATCTTCCAGTATACGCGGGGCAAGGGCCAAGGCGAGGGCCGGCTGCACAGCAAACGCAGCGTGGGCGTGGGCGGGCATATCTCCGCCGACGACGTGGGCGACGGCGCCGCCGATCCGTACCGCGAGGGGCTGCGCCGCGAACTGGCCGAAGAGGTGTTCATCGACACCGAATATCGCGAGCAGTGCGTCGGACTGATCAACGACGACGAGAGCGACGTGGGCCGCGTACACCTGGGCATCGTCCACTTGTTCGACGTCGAGCGGCCCGCCATTCAACCCCGCGAGAGCGAGCTGATCGAGTGCGGCTTCCGCCCGATCGAGGCTTTGCTGGCCGATCTGTCGGGCTTTGAAACGTGGTCGAGCATCTGCCTGCGGGCGCTGTTCGCAAGCGCTTCGTCGTAGATGACCGAAGTGATGCCCGCGCGACACGAACCCGAAGCGCAAGTTTTAAACTCCGCGCACCGCTCCGCGGTGGACCCACGAAAAGCGCAACATCAAAACCGGCGCTTCGGGTTGGTGTGCGAGTCTACTGCCCCCTCAGCCGCGTTGGCGATTGCGATAGCGAGCACTCACGCGATTGAGCAGCGAGCGCTCGTCTTCAGAGAGGGCGTGCAGGCCGTCTTGATGGAGCTTGGCCAGCACGGCGTCGGCGCGGCGTTCTTCTTCGGCCTCGAGCAATTGCTGCCGCCGCAGCCGCTCTTGGCGGCGCTCGACCAGCCACTTGCGAAACATGCCCGGCGAGCTGGCCCGCGGCTGGGCGGCTTTCTCCAGGCTGGTATAGCCCTGCGAAAAGTCGTAGCCGAACGGCGCCTCGTCGGCCTCGGGATCGTACGCCCGCTCGGCCTCTTGCCGTGCGCCGAAGAACAGCAGCACGCCGAGCAACACTAGCGGCAACACCGCGAAGCCAAACTGCGGGTTGGCCGATTGCGCGTTGTTGTAGGCCAACCAGCCGGCGGCGAGCCACAGCCCGACGGCCGTCGATTGCGCCACGCGGGCCGCCATCACCACGCCATGCCGAAAGTCGTTCTGCATGCAGAGCATGGCCCGCAGCGCGCGGCCCATGTCTAAAGGCGCCGCGGGCAGAAAGTTCACCAGAAACAGCAGCCAGTTGATCCAAAACACCCAGGCCACGCCATCGACCCAGGTAAAGCCATGCTTGGCCATCGGCGGCAGCAGCGGGTTGAACAGCTCCAGCACGCCGTGGCCTTCGAACAGCAGCAGCGGCGCCGCGACCGTGCAGATCGACAGATTCACCAGCGGGCCGGCCGTGGCGGTCATCAGCTCGATTTGCGGATCGTGCGAGGCATGCGCCGGCGACAGCCCGCCCAGCGGCCACAGCAGAACCTGGTCGATGGCGCCGCCCATGCGCGCGGCGGCCAGGCAATGCCCGAATTCGTGCGCCAGCACGCTGGCAAACAGAATCATCAGGCTGATGACGGTTTCCCAAAAGGCGGCTTCGCCCGACGTCGAACCGAGCTGCAAGGCCACGGCGATAAAGAGGACGAAAAACACGTGCAGCCGCACCTGCACGCCGGCCCATCGCCCCAGAGATAAATTCCAGCTCAACAGATCGCGCATGGCTCGACCGCCGGACGGGAGCAACCGCCCAGCCTTGCCTTCTTGGAGAACTCTGCCGTTGCCGTTATCTTAACAGCGGGCCGCCGGACGGGCAATCAACCGGCGCGTTGCCCAACGAATAGCAGGTAGGGTGGGCATTGCCCACCAGGATTATCTGGTGGGCAGTGCCCACCCTACGGCGAAGCTATGGACGAAGCGGAACTCTTGTGGACGAAGCGGAACTCTTGCTCCAGGCGCGGCGGTTTCAGGTGGTGCGGCAAAGCTACACCGCCAGCGACGGCAGCCATCACACGCGCGAAGTCATCAGGCATCCCGGCGCGGTGACCATTCTGCCGCTGCTGGCCGACGGGCGGATCTGTCTGATTCGCAATTACCGGGTGGCGGTCGGCCAGACCCTGATCGAGCTGCCCGCCGGCACCCTCGAACCCGGCGAAGACCCCGCGGTCACCGCGCGGCGCGAGCTCGCCGAAGAGACGGGCTTTGTGGCCGGCGCGATCACGCGGCTCTGCGAATTCTTCATGTCGCCGGGCATCCTGTGTGAGCGGATGGTGGTGTTTCTGGCGACCGAGCTGACCGCCGGCGACCCGCGCCTGGAAAGCGGCGAACAAATCGAACCGCTGCTCGTGAGCTGGGACGAAGCCCTCGACCTCATCCGCAGCGGCCAGATCCAAGACGCTAAGACCCTGACTGCGCTGCTCTGGTACGAGCGGTTCGGCTAGCTGCCGAAGCCGGCGATATTCAGATTGTTCTGAATTCCGCCCCAAAAGCCGCCGGCCTGCCCGCCCACCACGCCGATCGACGAAATCACCGCGATCAAAATCAACGCCAGCATGACGGCATATTCCACGGCGGTGGCCGCGTCGGAGTGTCGCAAAAATCGGCGCAGGAATTGGCGTAGACGTACCATCATCGGCCTACCTTCCTACCAGCGATCGGCGGAACCTCTTCCGCGCGTTCGCCATGCCAGCTCCGTGGAAAAAGCTGGGGTTGTGGTTCGTTCGGCGGCAACGATCGTTGGACGAAATGCGATCTTTCCACCTTATCGAAACCGTACCTTACGATCGGCCACCGGTCAAACCGGCCCGGCTGGCGGTGGTGTCCTAAAGTTGAGTTGGTCGCCCACACTAACCCGAAGCGTCAGCGAGGAAATGGCCTCTT
>DASVHB010000624.1:0-5858 GCA_036379195.1 Pirellulales bacterium | reverse complement strand
ACCATCTATGCTCGACAAGTGATGCCGTCGAAACTCGCAGATGGAAACGCAACGATGGAAGAAAAGCGGACCCGCAGTTTCACCCATAGCGGCACCGACATTGTGGATGTCGACGGCGTAAAGCTGCACGCGCGCTGGCGGGTGGCCGGCACTCAGGACTACGTGGCCAGCCAGGGCGCCGCCGTCGATGGCGCGCGCAACGATATCGCGCTCACGCTTTATTTCGACAAGCTGGCCGACGAAAGCATGGCCGTGCAAGAATTGCTCAATCGAATCGCCGCCGATCTGGAGTGGCCGATCACGGTGGATTTAGGACGCACCAAGTATCGGGTGCTCTACTGCCAGGAAATCCGCCGCGACCAAAACGGTGACCCGATCGGCATCGCGCTAACCGATCAACCGGTGCGCCGAGGCTCGTAAGTAACGGCGACTTTCGTAGCCGTGGTCAGCGTCCGGCCTGGCTCGACCACGCCCATCGCCGTCTCGACGAGGCCGTCTTCGCCGCCTACGGCTTGCGCAGCGATTTGTCGGACGAGTCGGAATCTCGCGCGGCTGCTCGCTTGAACCTTCCGCGTCAACCGCTCTAGCCACCTTGGGTCGCTGTGGTAGAATCGGCCACAACTATCCAGGCAACACAGGCGCGATCCGGCGATGAAGACGCAAGGCGAAATCGAAGCTGCCATCTCTGAAGGAATCAGCCGTTTCTCCGGGAATATCAAAAGAAATAACCGGGCGGGATCGCTTTGGATTGCCGTTCCTGTCAGTCTATGCGAGCTCGCCGTTTTCGCTCGGTCAAGTCAATCAGGTCGGCCGCCAACTGGCCGAGCTGGCTCCAGACCGGCACGAAGACTCCAAATCGGCCCGTCGCCAGGCGTTCCTCGTTCCGAGAAACGAGTACGTCCTCCGGCACCGGCGCCGTGTACTTGCGCTTCAACTCCGGCGCGCAGTCCATCCATAGCCGGCCCCTGCGCAAGAAGGTTCTGCAGAGCGGCAACGAGGTGACCTCGTCGTCTCCATATACCAAAAAGACGTCGACGTCGGCGTCGGTCACGTCGGCGAGCGTGGTGTGATTAAAAAAACGAATATTCCTCTCCCATTGGTTTATCGCGCGGTGCGCATCGAGCTCATCGCAAAATAGCGGCTGTCAGGGCGCGGCCGCCTTATGTGCTTGCCGTGCCAAGTCGGGTCTTGATAAACGCCGCCAGCTCTTCTTGGGCCTTCTGCAGGCCCGCTTCCGCGGCCCGAAGTTCATTTTGCGCGGCGGTGAAGGCTTGTTTCTTGGCCGCCACGATTTGCACCGCGGCATTCAGAATATCGGTCAGACCGAACATTTGACCGGCACGTTCGGTTTCGTTTTCGTTCAAAATACGTGTCATCGCTGGGGTCCTTAAATACTAGTTGTACATCATAACGGTGCGCTTCCGCCGGGCCGCCAATTAAGGCAAGGAACCATCGGTGTTTCTTCCCGGCTTGGCCTACCCATCGAGCGCAGCCAGCGGAAGTGAGACGCCACGCCTGCCGAGAAGCTGCCGTGAGCCGCGTAGCTCACTCCGAATTGCCGACAGGTCTCCTCTACGATAGGCGCCAAAGCTGCATAATGAACATGACAGACGCGAGGAAAAAGATGGTGCTCGATCTGAAAGTTCAAGCCACCGATGAACCACGACAAGAGCCGGTTGGCTCGCGCAAAGTCGACGGTGGTCTGCACCTGATGCACGGCCCAAGCGGCGCCCATCCGGCGATCGTGCGACTGCGGCAATGGAAAAGCCGCTTCTTTCACGCAGTGCGCCACTTGGAACACAATGCTGAGCACCACTCCTTGTGCAAACGATGCGGCCAGGTAGAGCGACAGCACCGACCAGACGCCGTGCAGCGACAACGGGAGGGCAAACGCCAACCCCAGGAAAACCACCTTGCCGACGACGCACACGGCCAGGTCCAAACCCTTGGGCCGGGCCATCCGATGCCGGCCGACGCGGCCGAGCAGCACATCGCGAAAGTCGTCGTAAAGCTGCCACTTAACGGGCAGCAGCCCGTACAACACCCAGAGGTAGAAATGTTGCAGACGATGAAAACCAAGCCGTCTCTGGTGCGGCGACAATCGGCCGAAAAAACCGATGTTGATGTCGTCGTCGTGCCCGGTGACGTTGGTGTAACTGTGATGGACAGAATTATGCTTTTTGTCCCAGACGTACGAACTTCCACCCAGCAGATCGAGACTCATGGCCATCAGCCGGTTGACCCAACGGCGGTCCGAATAGGCGTGGTGGGCGCCGTCGTGCTGCAGGTTGAAGCCGACGGCCGCCATCGAGAGGCCGAGACTAACGGCCAGCGGCAGCGCCGTCGACCAGCTTGTGGCCCAGAACACCAACGCCACATACGAGGCCATGAGCCAGCCAGCGACGACGACAGTTTTCAGGTACATCGACGGGCAGTCGCGCGGCCGCCGGCCGCTGCCGGCGAAATACTGATCGACCCTGCGCCGCAGCTCGCGCTGAAAGCCGTCGCTCGCAGCGAACTTTAATGCGCCGGGTGCGGGCCTTGAGGCTCGGCCAAGCCCGCGGCGTTTCCTTTCACGGGGTGCGTTTTCACGGCGTCCGTTTTCACAGGGTCCGGGTCGAACCGAATTCGGCTCAATGAGCACGCTTCACTCTCCAGGGTCCGCACTATTTTACGCTCGCGCTGCGTGAGCGCATCCAAAAAAACGCCGGCAGGGTGCGGCGTCAGTCGTCACCCGGCCCTTGCCGCCGATCCAATTCCTCGATTTGCTCGAACGCTTCCAGAGCGTTGCTGTGCAGTTGTCCCGTCTGTTTGTAGAGGTGCAGGACCGCCTTGCAGAGGACTGCCATGTCGGAATCGGGACACTGGCGTCGCGCCAGCTCGATTACGGAATCCACGATTCTTTCGCTTTCGCCATTCATCAAACGCATTATACGGCCGCGGCGGTGGGCGGGTAGCTGTCCATTCTGTGACCAATAGGCTCCATTTTCGTCAAATCAAGGGCAATTGTTTGGCAAGCTGGGCGAGCTGGGTGCCTAAAAATGATCTTGCATCCGGGCTTTTTCGCCGATTTGCGCACAGAATGGACGGCTACGTGGGCGGGGCGGTTAATTCCGCCGGGCATTCCAGCAACACTCTCGGGACGGCTAGCGGGAGGCGAACGACAAACTCGCTCCCCTGGCCCGGTCCATCGCTTTCGGCCGTCACCCCGCCCTGGTGCAACGCGACGAGATGCCGCACCAGCGCCAGGCCGATGCCCAGACCGCCCTGCGCACGAGCCTCGATCAGCGGCCTCGTCGTCGCTGTTGGCCGCTGGACGATGGCGTTCAACTCCACTTCTGGTAGTGTCGTCACAGCGTGGTCGTGGGAGTGGGCTATCAGTGCGCTGAGCGATCCGACTTGTCGAGATCCGCCTCGCCTTGTTGCGATCGATAGCCCCTTGACGCGCGGCCTTTATCCCGGCCCTCTTTGGCGATCCTCCTTGATCGCTCGGCCATAGTGAGGGATATACGGATTGTTTTGTCGACGCGCACGATGAGCGCACGAAGATCGTCGTCGGTCATGAACTGACTCCCGCGAAGGGATGGTCAGCTCAAAAGAGATGCTTGGCCCAGAGAAAAGGCGGCAAGGCTGGAAAGTTGGCCATCAGTGTGCCCGGTAGTATAGCTGATATGGCAGCATCAGGCTACCCCTGCCTTGCGCCCAGTCTCGGATTCGGTCGGCAAGCTGCCGCCAACGGAAGTGGATTGCCTCTGTTTCAAAGACGACTGCCTGGCTTCGGCGGCGCATGTCCTCGCAGCGACATTGAACCTCTAGGCGCTCCCGAATCAACGCTTGGGTCTCAAGGCTAAGCGGCGGGGTCTTGGCGAACTTGACGCGAGGCTCTGGCATGGCGGCCATTATAGCGGCGTCGCGAAAATCTGCGCCCTCTCCCGAGTGCTGGGACCCAAGATTGACTAGCGACTGGTAGGTGGCGTCACAGAGAAGCATTCACGCGCCCTGGCACGCGGACGCTAGAACCCCGTCGCCCAGCGGGCTACAATCGCCGGAGTCTCTGTTGGTTCGCGCAGTTTCGCCCGAGAGGGGGCTACAGCGGGTATGACACCCCAAGAATTCGTCGCCAAATGGAAGCAAGCGAATCTCTCGGAACGCAGCGCTTGCCAGCAGCATTTTCTCGACCTGTGCGACGTGTTGGGGCAGCCCAAGCCCGCCGCCGCCGATCCCGACGGCGCCTTCTACACCTTTGAGCGCGGCGTGAACAAGACCGGCGGAGGCCAGGGTTGGGCCGATGTCTGGTATCGCGGCCATTTCGGCTGGGAGTACAAGGGAAAACACAAAAACCTGGCCGCCGCCTACGGCCAACTGCTCTTATACCGCGAAGCCCTGGAAAACCCGCCGCTGTTGGTCGTGTGCGATCTCGATCGCTTCGAGATTCACACCAATTTCACGGGCACGGCCAAGCGGGTCTTTGCCTTCGACCTCGACCATCTGGCCGAGCCGGCCAACCTCGACACGCTGCGCAAGCTGTTCGTCGAACCCGACGCCCTGCGGCCCGGCCAGACCGCCGAGAGCATCACGCGGCAGGCCGCCGAGCGGTTTGGCCTGCTGGCCGACGGTATGCGGGTGCGCGGCGTGCCCGCCCACGAAGCCGCCCACTTTCTGATGAAGCTGATGTTCTGCATGTTCGCCGAAGACATCGGCCTGCTGGGCGCGCCCGACAAGCTCTTCAAGAAGATCCTCACGAACTCGCGCGACAACCCGCCGCGGCTGGCCGAGCACCTGCGGCTGCTGTTTCAGGCCATGGCCACCGGCGGCTATTTTGGGGCCGACACCATTTTGCACTTCAACGGCGGGTTGTTCGCCGACGCCGACGTGATCGAGCTGCGGCCCGACGAGATCAAAGAGCTGATCCTGGTGAACGAGCACGACTGGGGCAGCGTCGAACCGTCGATCTTCGGCACTCTTTTTGAGCGGACGCTTGATCCCGCCAAGCGTTCGCAGATCGGCGCCCACTACACCAGCCGGGCCGACATTCTCACGCTGTTGGAGCCGGTGGTCATGACGCCGCTGCGCCGCGAATGGGCCGACGTGAAAGCCAAGTGCGACCAGCACTGGGAAAAAGTGTCAGCCAAGGCCAAGGACGCTTCGGGCAACGTTCGCCGCGCGGCGGCGCCCAAAGAATCGAAAGCCCGTAAAGACCACGACCGGCTCTTGCAGGATTTTGTCGAGCGGCTGGCGCACGTCACCATTTTGGACCCGGCCTGCGGATCGGGCAATTTTCTCTACGTGGCGATCAACCTGTTGCTCGACCTGGAAAAAGAGGTGATCACCTACGCGGCGGCGCACGGCGCCAGTCTGTTGCCGCAGGTGCGGCCCACGCAATTGCACGGCATCGAGATCAACCCCGTCGCCCAGCAGCTTGCCCAGGTGGTCATCTGGATCGGCTTTTTGCAGTGGAAGCACGACAACGGCTTTCCGGCGCCGCGGAATCCCGTGCTCGACCCCATCGAAAGTATCGCGCTCGAAGATGCGATCCTTGACCTGACGAATCCGGAACAACCCAGGGAACCGATTTGGCCCGCGGCGGATTACGTTGTCGGCAATCCGCCGTTTTTGGGAAACAAGCAAATGCGCTCGGCGCTCGGGGGGGAATACGTCGAACCGCTTTGGAAGCTGTACGGCGACCGTTTGCCAGCGACCTCCGATCTTTGCTCGTACTGGTTTGAGAAGGCGCGGCGAATGGTTTTCGAGAGCCGTGCTCGCCGCGTCGGGTTACTCGCAACGACCGGAATCAAGCAAGCGAGCAGCCGACGGGTATTAGAGAGAATCGGTGAAACGGCGCATATTTTTTGGGCAAT
>DASVHB010000623.1:0-4206 GCA_036379195.1 Pirellulales bacterium | reverse complement strand
ACGCGTGCCAGCCAGGGCTCGAATTGCGCGATCAAATGCCGATCGATCCGTTCGACCAATCGGCGCCGCACAACCCCACTCAATCTCCAACCCGCGCGTAAAATACTCTTCAGCAGCTTCCTCATGATCCTTAACTTCGAGCCAAAACGGCTGCCGCGTTGAGCCTTCAGCGATCGCTCGTCACAACCCGCACGAGCGACACCGCTTCGATCCGATGGTAGCGTTTAGAGGGGCGATTTCGGCTGGGTCGAGACCGTCGCTATTTCCGATCGTTCCGGCAGGGCGACTGGTATGCGTAAGCGATTTAATCGTAATAGCTTATGGCAAGCGATTTCGAAACGTTAGCGGTTGTGGGCGGGCGGTACAATCGTTATCATTAGGCATCGCGCCCAAGGGCGTTCTTTCGCAGCCGATACAAGTCCGAAGCGCAAGCGAGCACGGCTGGCCGTGTCGCTTCGGACGCCCTTCGCGCTTCGTGCCTTTCGCAGATTAAAGGAGCGGCATTGTCAACGGATTCCGACGATCCTGAAAACCCCGAAAATCTTCCCACAGAACCCCTCGCCGACGGAAACGGTCATGGACGGCTGGTCGATCTTTCGATCGAAGACGAGCTGAAAGACAGCTATCTGACGTACGCCATGAGCGTGATCGTCAGCCGCGCGCTGCCCGACGTGCGCGACGGTCTGAAGCCCTCGCAGCGGCGCATTCTGGTCGCCATGAACGACCTGAACCTGACGCCGGGGGCGGGCCGCGTGAAGTGCGCCAAGATCTCGGGCGACACCAGCGGCAACTACCACCCACACGGCGAAAGCGTCATCTATCCGACGCTGGTGCGCATGGCCCAAGAGTGGAACATGCGCTATACGCTGGTCGACAAGCAGGGCAACTTCGGCTCGATCGCCGGCCTGCCGCCCGCCGCCATGCGGTATACCGAAGCGCGGATGTCGGCTTTCGCCGCGCTGATGATGGAAGACATCCGGCTCGACACGGTCGACTTTGTGCCGACCTACGACGAGCGGCGCACCGAGCCGACGGTGTTGCCCTCGAAGTTCCCCAATCTGATGGTGAACGGCGCCAACGGCATCGCCGTGGGCATGGCCACCTCGATTCCGCCACACAACCTGGGCGAAGTGTGCGACGCCCTGGTGCGCGTGATCGACCAGCCGGAGGTTTCGATCGACGAGTTGATGGAGATCATTCCCGGTCCCGACTTTCCGACGGGCGGCATCATCTGCGGTCGCAGCGGCATCCGCAAAAGCTATTTCACCGGTCGCGGCAACATCGTGCTGCGGGCGCGCGCCCGCATCGAAGAGGGCGCCAAAGGCCGGCAGCGGATCGTGATCAGCGAAATCCCGTATCAGCAGGCCCGCGACCGCATCGAAGAGCGCATCGCCGAGCTGGTCAACGAAGACAAGATCAAAGGCATCTCGGGCAGCCGCAACGAGAGCGACCTGAAAGAGCCGGTGCGGCTGGTGCTGGAAATCAAGCGCGACGCCGACGCCGAGATCGTGCTCAACCAGCTCTATCAATACTCGCCGCTGCAAGACACGTTTTCGATCATTCTGCTGGCGCTGGTCGACGGCAAGCCGCGCACGCTGTCGCTCAAGCAATTGCTCGAGGAATTCATCCGGCACCGGTTGGCGGTCATTCGCCGCCGCACGCAGTTTTTGCTCAACCGGGCCCGCGAGCGCAAGCACACGGTCGAGGGTCTGCTGCTGGCCCACGCCAATATCGACGAGGTGATCCGCGTCATCCGCACCTCTGCCACTCAGGCCGAGGCCAAGACGCGATTGATGGCCATCGACTGCCCGGCGGCGCTGATGCGTCGGGCCTTGGGCGAGCGCGGCTTCGCCGATTTCCAGCTAGAGCGCGGCGTGCGCGAAAACTACCAGCTTACCGGCGTGCAGGCCGACGCTATCTTGCGGATGACGCTCGGGCAGTTGGTCAATCTCGAGCAGGAAAAGCTCGGCAAGGAGTACGAGCAGCTTCTGGACGAGATCACCGAGTATCAGCGCATTCTGTCGGACGACGCCAACATTCTGGCGATGATCCGCGAAGACCTGGTCGAGCTGCGCCGCAAGCACGCCGACCCGCGCCGCACCGAAATCAGCGGCGAAGAGCTGGGCACCATCGACCTGGGCGACCTGATCACCGAGGAAAACATGGTGGTCACCATCAGCCATCAGGGCTACATCAAGCGCACGGCGGCCAGCACCTACCGCGCGCAGCGCCGCGGCGGCAAGGGACTGAAAGGGGCGAAAACGGAAGACGAAGATCCGATTCGTCATCTGTTCGCCGCCAGCACGCACGACTATCTGCTGTTTTTCACCAACCGCGGCAAGGTCTATTGGCAGAAAGTCTACGACTTGCCGCAACTGGGCCGCGAGAGCCGAGGCCGGGCGATTGTCAATCTGCTCAGCCTGGCCGACGGCGAGACGATCGCCGACTGCCGTGCGGTACGCGATTTTTCGCTGCCCGACCATTATCTGATGATGGCCACCCGCCGTGGGCTGATCAAAAAGACCGCCCTGAGCCAATACAGCCGGCCGCAGCGCAACGGCATCATCGCCATCAAGCTCAAAGACAACGACGAGTTGGTCGATGTGGCCATCACCAAGCCGGGCGACGAAGTGGTGCTTTCGACCGCGCGTGGCATGGCGATTCGTTTCCGCCAGTCGGACGCGCGCCCGATGGGCCGCAACACCAGCGGCGTCAAGGGCATCACGTTGACCGGCGGCGACGAGCTGGTGGGCATGGTGGTGGCCGAGCCGGAGGCCACGCTCTTGACCGTATGCGCCAACGGCTATGGCAAGCGCACCACGTTTGGCCCCAACAGCCCTGGTCTTGAGGGCGCCGTAGCCGAGGGCGAAGAAGCCGAGCCAAGCGATGAAGCGGCCGACGACCTAGATACTTCCGCTGCCGACGAGGCGTCCGACGAATCAGAAGAAGACGGCGGCGACGAAGGCGGCTCGGGGCGGCGGTATCGCACCCAGCGCCGCGGCGGCAAGGGCCTGCGCGACATCAAGACCACCGAGCGCAACGGCCCGGTCGTGAGCGTGGTGAGCGTGAGCGACGACGACGAGCTGTTGATGATCACTGCCCGTGGCAAAATTCAGCGCACGGCCGTGAACGAGATCAGCGTGATTGGCCGCAACACGCAGGGCGTGCGGATCATGTCGCTCGACGAGGGCGACACGTTGGCCGCGGCCGTCCGCGTGCCGCGTGAAGAAGGTGGCGCGGAAGAGCCGGAGCCGCAAGCGGAGATGCCGCCTTCGTAAAACGCCGGTTTATTCACTCAGCGTGCTCATGGCGCCAAAACCGCCAGAAGTTGGGGCGGCGTCATCACGCGAATCGGGCTTGCGGCAAAATGGGACACGTTGCGCGTGACGATCAGATCCAGCTTGGCATCACGATCTCCCACACGAAGGTCTCGTAATTGTACTGAGCCAGTCTACGCAATGCCGCCAGCCAGCGGCCATCGGGCGAAAACGCGAGCCCCCTGTTTGAAAACATGAGGCGTTCGGCCGGCACCGCCGCATCCTGCTCGACGGTCATGTCGAGCGTCCGGACAAGCTGCCGCGTTCTGGCGTTCCACAGTTTCACTTGCGGACGTGGCTGGCTATCGGAAATGGCCAACCAGTCGCCGGTCGGCGAAAAGTCGATCCCGTGCCAAGACCATGGTCTGCGGATCAAGCTAGGATCGCCCAGAGCCATGCCCAAGTCGGTCTCGCGGCCGGCATTGAACTCCCATAGGCGGAGTTCCACTTCGTTGTCGTAGTAGGCGCCGCCCGAATGCAGCCAGCATTCAGCGATCAACGACCGGCTATCCGGCGCGAAGACGAACCAGGCGCTTCCCGACGTGAATCTGGAAACATCAAATTCGGTGACTCCAACTTCCTTTCCGCTCGCCACATCCCACAGCCTCACGCCGGCCATCCCGCCCTTTCTGTCGTCCTTGGGACGGATGCTTGTGGCTGCCGCCAAGAGTTTTCCATCGGGCGAGAACCGCAGTTGCCCTACCCGGCCGACGCCACGCAGTGTGCGCCGTGGCGTGAGCGGCTCGGAGTCCCAGAGCACAATGTCCGCCTTCGTCGAGGTGCGCATCTGCCACGCGGCCAGCAGCCGGCCATCGGGCGACGCCGCCAGGCGATATAGCTCGGGCCTTTTCTGGCGGCCAGCATTGCCATCGAGCTGGGTAAGCTGCTC
>DASVHB010000622.1:0-15959 GCA_036379195.1 Pirellulales bacterium | reverse complement strand
GGACCGCCACGCTGCGGCCCGTTCGCCAGTTTATGACCGCCCAGATCGAACGGACCGGCAACAGCGACGATGTGTGGCTGTTTCTGGAATACATGCCCGAAAGCTCCACTCCGCAAACCTACGACGACGTTCCGCTGCAAGCCTTGCTGCCGGCCTTTATGCTAAGCGAACTGAAGACGTCGTTCTTGATCGGGTTTCAGATCTATTTGCCGTTTTTGATCTTGGACATGGTCATTTCGAGCGTGATGATTTCCATGGGCATGCTGATGTTGCCGCCGGTGTTGATCTCGCTGCCGTTCAAGTTGCTGTTGTTCGTATTGGCCGACGGCTGGCATCTGGTGGTCGGCATGCTGATCCAAAGCTTCGGGTGACCCGGCGGCCAGCGGGACCGAAGGGAAGCCCGCAGCGCAACAATTCAGCTTGATCGTTCGATCGTTCCCCACGATATCCACCCGCCCGCCGCGCCGTTTCCTTTCGGGATGCTCACCATGAAACCGTTCGCTTTTGCATTCGCGCTGGTCTGGTCTTATCAAGTGGTGCGGGCAGAGGAGGGGCCGCCGCCCGCCGCCCCCAGCCCGACCGGCGAACAACGCGCGGACGAATCGACGCTTCCATCTGAGAAGCTAGAGGAGCAGCGCGCCCTGCGGGCGGAGGTCGCGCGGCTTCGGCAACAGATACATCATTCGCAGTCGTGTGGGTGAGACGATTGCCGTGGTGCTGCCGGAAGCGAAGCGCGCCAAACCTGAAGACGTCACAGCGACCCGCGTGCAACCGTCCGCGGCACCGAAAGGGCCCACGGAAACCCTGGTGCTGGTTACGCCGCGCTGGGTCGATGCCATGGTGGCCAAAGAAGGGACCGATGCTGGCTTTCCGGAGGCCCCCTCGCCACCCGCTTTAAGCTCCGATGCTAAGGCGATCGACGACGCCGCGCAGGCACATCGCAAAGCTGGCTCACAGCCGTGTTGCCGAACAGCTTGTAAGCGCCGCAAGAATCGATGAAAACGGCTACGGTTCCTCGGTGGGCGACCGCTTCCGGATGATCGACCACGAATCGGTCGCCGCTGACCAACTCGATGGCGAATGGCTTAAACGGCTTGCGCCGCACGAAGGACAACAGGCTTTGATGAAAATTCGCTTCCGTCATGAAAGCTATTCTAAATGGCGGTTCTGCGCGATCAAGCACGGCATCGATCGTTGCTAACGATTTGCCGCGCTCACCGGCGAGCGGGCCGAGGTGCCGCTGCGGCGATGATTGACTTGCTGAGCCGCAATTTCGGATGCCGCTGAGCCGCTCGTGGTGAAGACGTAGGGCTGCATCCAGCCGACGATCCGCGGCACCGAGAAGTAATAGAGAAAGCCGTGCCGGCGGCCCACAATGCTCGTCGCGTCGATCTGGCGCACCTTCGAGGCGTCGTGGCCCAAGCGCCCCGTGCCGATCAGCCCGGTGTAACCCAGAGCGGCCGCCGCGTTGCGCCGGCCGTATAGCCAGCCGTAGCGGCGCAAAATGCTGTCGCTGGTGTTGTTGACCAGCAGCATGCGCTCGACATGGGTCAAAGCGCGTCCCAATCGATGACCGGGCAACAGCCAATCGTTGTCGATCGCCGCCGAGACCAGCACCACCCGCAGCGGCGAACGCGTGGCCGCCGGCTCGGTTAATTGATAGGAACCAAGCCGCCCGCCCCCACGCAACTGCAACGCTTCGCCCACCACCCGCGCGCCAAAGCTGCAGCCGATGATCGACACGTTGCCCAGCGGCTCCAGGTCGTCGAGCCAGCGGGCCAGATACCAGGCCGCCAGCGTGGTGCGGGTGGCTTTTACGCGCGCGTCTTGTACCGGTCCGGCGTTGATATGATCGCTCGGCCACGCCCAGATGACAAACCGCAGCGGATCGGAGGGCGCCGCCGCGACCAGCCGGCGATAGGCAACGCCGCCAAGATCGCGCGCCTGGTTGCTGGTATAGCCGTTGCCGGGAACGAACACGCTGGTGCCTGAAACCGAACCGCCCGACATTAAATACGCATCGCGCGTCGACGCCACCCATCCCGAGGGCGTCACGTATCGCCAATACGCCAGCCGGGTGAAATCGTGCTCGCGGTCGGTCGCTTTCAAACCCCGGCAGCTAACCATCCAGAGCTGGTCGGAAGGGCGCGAGGCCAGCGGGCCGGGCGGCTCGGACGTCAACGATGGCGTGGGCAACGACGGCAACGGGGGTGGCGCCGGCATGCCATCGCGGTACCGAGGGGGAGCGTCGCCGCGTTCGTTTGCCAGGCGGGCCGGCGGCGCGGCCGTCGCCAGTTGGCAGGCCGCCAGTTGGCAGGCCGCCAGTGCAAGCAATGCCCCGACTGCGCCGCCGCGCAACCTGCCGCTTGCGTGCTTCACTTCGTCGACGGCCCACCGTGACCTACGCATATAGATTGTCTGTCGGTCGATCTCCACAGGGCAATCAAGCCGGCCGGCGAGCAGGCTAATTCGATCGTTCCGCGTGATTATGCGGGTCGCGCAAAGTCGGTTGGCAGACAGCCACCGTGGAACACTTCGTCAACGTAGAATCCGCAGGTGAGCTATTGCAACCGGGTTGCAATGCGACATTTGGCGTCTGATCGGTTGGACAAACGAGATCGGCGATAGCCCGTAGGATGACCTTCCTAGGTCGTCCATGCGGCTTCAAAATGGCCCCGCGGTGGGCGACTGGGAAGGTCGCCCTACGGACGCCGCAAGCGACGGAAATCGGTCCGCGGCCCTTGCTTACGCGTCGGGCTTCCACGCGCTGAGCATCAGCCGGGGCCATGCATCTCAGTCATTCAGAGGCTGAGTGCTGCGAAGATAGGCGAACAGATCGCGCACTTCCTGGTCGGTGAGTTTGGCGAGCACGCCCTCGGGCATGAGCGACTTGCGCTGCGGCGCCAACTCGTCGATTTCGTCGTGCGCGAGCGTCACGTTTTGCCCGTCGGCGCCGCGGAGCACTACCACTTGGTTGTCACGATCGACCAGAAAACCGCTGACAATCCGCCCGTCGTCAGTCACCGCCTGATAGGTCTCAAAACCTTCGCGGACCTCGGCGCTGGGGTTGACGATGTTCACCAGCATGTTCGGCACGTCGTCGCGTTTGTAGCTGGTCAGATCGGGACCAATTTGTCCGCCCTGGCCGAACAGCGTGTGGCACTTGGCGCAGTTAGCCGTAAACAGCTTTTTGCCGCTGTAAGGGCTGCCCGACGACGCGCCGATGGTGTCGCTCAGCCGGGCGATCTGCTGCTGCATTTCGGCGGTAGTGGCGCCGTCGATGTTTCCCCAATGCTTGGCGGTCAGCGCCGCCACGCGCGGATCGCGATGCACGGTCAGCTTGCGGACCACATCGAGCGGAACGGTTTTGGGATCGACGCGACCCGCGTCGACCGCTTCCAACAGCGCCAAGGTCGACGCTTGGCGACTGGCCAGCAAGCTTTGGGCGACGCCGCGCACATCGTCGGTAAATTGACTGTATTTCTTCAGCACCACGCCGGCGATGCTCGGATCGTTGTAGCTTTCGAGTGCCGCCAGCGCCGCGGTGCGCAGCCCGTCGTCGGCGGTTCGCCGCACCAGGTCGACCAGCACCGGCACGCATTTGGCCTGACGCACTTCGCCGAAAAGTTGAACGTATTGCAGCCGCTGGTTGATGTCGGCCTTGTCGTCGGCGATCACTGCCAGGGCCTGCTCGACCGCTTCGGGCTTTCCCTGCCGCAAGGCCAGCGTGAGCGATTGCCCGCTGACTTTGCTCATGGCTTCCACCAGTTCATCGGGCAGCCCTGCCAGCGGCCTGCCTTGATAGGCTTCTTCAAAGCCCCGCATGAGCAGTTGGCGGTGCTCGTTGTCGGGCGCCAGGTTGAGCAATTTGGCGCAGGTGACCAGGTCTTTGCGGCTGCCCGCGGCGGCATAGCGCCGCATCAGCCGGTGCAAAAGGTGCTTGGCGACGATCGGACGCTGCCAGAACTCCGACTCGGCGGCCAGGGCCAACACCGCGTCGCGGTCGGCGTCGGCTTTCGCTTCGATCGCCCACCACAGCAACAGCGGCACATGGATGTCGTCCAGGTCTTCGTCGTGGGCCAAAAGCCCGCTGACGATGGGAAGGCCCTGTTCGGACGGCAGCCGCCGGGCGGTCGAGGCCAACTGGCTGCGCACCGCCACATACGCTTCTGTCTGAGCCAACGAAGCCAGTCGCCCGGCCATTTCCGACGATGCTTTTCCCGGATCGCCCAACAGCCGCACGGCCCAGCCGCGGACCAGCGGATTGACATGCGCCAGCGCCTGGGTGGCTACCGAGTCGTCGAATCCGCCGCAGAGGTTGATCGCCCAGAGAGCTTCCAAGGCACGCTGATCGGTCTGCGATTGCAGCATCTCGTGCAGGGCGGGCAATACCGAGCGGTCTTTGCGGTCGCCCAGCAGCCGCAGTGCCGTGCGCCGGAACCACTTGTTGCGGTGCGCGAGTGTTTGCACCAGTTCGGCCGAGTTGAGCTGGCCCAAATTCAATCTCGGCGATTGCTTCGTTTCGTCATTTCCCGCCAGCGCGGCGCTTTGGCCACGCGATCGGATGCGATAGATCCGCCCGCTGCCGGTGTCGATCTTGCCTTCGTGATGCCGCAGATGGGCGATCTGGGCCTCGTACATGTCGCACACATAGACGGCGCCGTCCGGCCCGGCGGTGATGTTTACCGGGCGAAACCAGTCGTCGCTGCTGGTGATGGCGTGCCCGATGTCGGTGGTGGCAAACGAAGAGCCATCGTGCCGCAGTTCGCTCATCACCACGTGGCTTTGTAACGGGGCGACGCCAAACAGCTTGCCCTCGTATCGCTCGGGCAGGCCGCCACCCTCGTAGATGATAAAGGCGTGCGTAAACCGCGGCACGGCGGCGTGCTTCATGGCCGGAAAGTAGCCGAACGCGAACGGGTTCGACAGCGGCCCGTGTTTGCTGAATCCCTTCAAATAGTAGCCGCCCTGCACATAGTGAAAGCCGCGCGTGTCGCCGCCGTTGTAGCCCGAATACACGCGGCCCGCCGAATCGATCTCCAGCCCGAAGGCATTGCCGCCTCCTTCGGCGAAGATTTCGTAGCGGCGCGTTTCGGGATGATAACGCCAGATGAGTTGCCCCATCGAATGCACCGGCTTTTTGTCCAACCCCGGCCGCACAATGTCGCCGCTGACGGTGCTTCCTTGGCAGGCATACAGCCAGCCATCGGGACCCCAACGCAGGTTGTTCGCGCACGAGTGCGTGTCTTCCAGGCCAAAGCCTTGCAAATGAACTTCGGGATCGCCGTCGGGCACGTCGTCGCCGTCGCGGTCGGGATAGAACAACAGATACGGCGGATTGAGCACCCACACGCCGCCGCGGCCTCGCGCAAAGCTGGTGACGATGTTCAGCCCGTCGAGAAACGTTTTGTGGCGGTCGAACGTGCCGTCGCCATCGGTGTCTTCGTGAATGGTAATCTGATCGAGGCCGCGGAAGTGGTTGGGCGGCGGTGGCGGCACCTTGTCGTAGGTGGCCCGCAAGAACTTATCTTCGCTGAGAATCTTCAAGCCGGCGGGAAATGGATATTGGAGATACTCGACCACCCACATCCGCCCGCGTTCGTCGAAGTCGATGAACAGCGGCTGGCGGATATTCGGCTCGGCGAGCACTTGTTCGACCACCAAATCCTCCGGCGTGGTGAGCGCGGCCAGTGCTTCGGCCGGCGACTTGGCCGATTGCTCGGTGCCCGTGGCGCCAAACGCCAGCGACGATGCCAGCAGGGTTGCTGCGAGCATTGGCACGCACAGCGAGTATTTCATAGCAACTTCTCTTGGGGAAGAAAGACTTCGGTGGGACAAACGGGCGGGGCGTTGTCGCCTTTCGCTCCGCGAAAGAAGCGTTCATTTCGCTGCGCGAAAGACGACGATCGTGGCTGGGGCAGAGCCTTGGCGATGCCCCGGGTGGTAGCCTTTAGACTAGCCACCCGCTTTGGCCCTGTCGAGCTTCCGCATTAACCGGTGGTGTCGCAAATTTGAGTTGCTGGCGTGCGAGATACACTAACCCGAAGCGTAAGCGAGGCAGAAACTAAGCTATTTCCTCGCTGACGCTTCGGGTTAGTGTGTGCGAGCAACTCAACTTTGCGACGCCACCCATTAACCGGCTGCCTTGGAGCGAGCGTGCCGTATCGGTTCGGTCGATCGCGGCGTCGAGGTTCGCCTCCCTCACGCAACGCTTAGCGGCGCTCGCGGAGATTAGGCAGCAGGTCGGCGAGACGCAACATAAACCCCCCACGTCACGACTGCTGCGATGTAGACGACAACGCTCAGGCGGAGCGCAACATCATCGGGCGGAATGAGTCCGCGACCGAGTAGCCACGATGCCGGCCACAGCACGATCGCGCCAAGGGCAAAGATCGCCAGCTTGGGCAATGGCCCTCTCGATCCTGTTTCAATCGGCGCCTTGTACGGGTTGTCTTCCATTCCCGCATGATACCACGACGGACGGGAGGGCGGCCTTATCGGGCTGCTTTGGAGCGAGCATGCCGTAGCGCTTCGTTGATTATCGCGTCGGTTTCTTCCTCCGTCACGCCCCGCGCCGCGGCGTTGGCTCGCGCCCGCCGGGCCGTCTCCGCCGCCTCAGCGAGCGCGGCTTGTCGACCGTTAACCACACTTGACTTTATGGCCCATAAGTGATAGTGTTGAGTTCAGCAACCCCGGCGATGCGAAAATGCGGTATGGCCAAAAGCAAATCACACTGGCAGGCCGACAAGCGCGAATCGACGTTGCTCGTCTTGTTCATCCCCAGCCGCGACCGCGACGAAAGGCCAATCGACCAAGAGCGATGGGTAACGGCGGCGCTTGAGCTTTTGGGCCGGCAATTCGGCGGAGCGACCGCGTTTCCGCAAGGCCGCGGCGTCTGGCGTGACGATCGGAGCGGCGGCCGGCTGGTGTTCGATGAGCCAGTCATCGTCAACTGCTATACCGGCGAGGCAGCGTTGGAAGCCGGCGCCGAGGCGCTCCGGAGCTTCTTGATCGAAATGGGAACGCAGACCGCGCAGGGGGCCGTCGGACTGGTCATCGACCGTGATTACTTGGAAATCGAGATTTAACAGCGGAGCTGAAGTGGTGGCAAAAAACGTGAAGCGAATCGCGAAAAAATTGGGCGCGCGAGTTGTGGAGCGGTTGCCCGACGTGGGTGGGGGAACGGCAGGCGCGATGCGCATGGCCAAACTGCTGCAAGAGCGGTTGCAACCCGGTCAAGGCGAACGGCCGGGCCGCCCCAGCGTGCCCAGTTGGACGCGCCGGCCCAAAGTGCCGATGAGCGAAGCGACGGAGCGTCGGTTGGCCAAACTCGCGGACTTGTTTAGCCGCCAGCAAAAACATCCGGTTACACCGATGCAAGTTGCCGCGCAACTGCTCGAAACCGCCGTCGCCAACTATGCCACCGAAGCGAACGAAACGTAGTGCAAGGTGCGGCTCTTCAAGGCGAACCACTTCCGCGGGAAGTGGCATCACTACCGACCTACCGGTTGCTTGCCAGAAGGCCCGTCGCTGGTGCATAATAGGGCGTTGATGCGTTTACCCGCCTGACGGCCTGCACTGAATACCCTCCCCCGAAGGCCGTCAACCAACTTAAGGACTCGCCCCGCATGGTGAACCACAAGATGGTGCATCAGGATTTCGTGGTGTTCAAACGCCAGGCCTCATTGCTTCCGATCGTCGCTGGTGTGGCCGCCCTTTTTTTCGCGGGTCCCGTACAGGCAGCCACGTTTCAGGTTTCGCCGCCCGCCGTTAAGCTGACGGGCAACTTTGCCCGAGCGCAGTTGGTCGTCACCGCTCTCGGCCCCGATGGCACTGCCGGCGAGCGATCGCCCGACCTGACGCACCAGGTGACGTATGCCTCGAGCAATCCACAAGTCGTCACGGTGAGCAACACCGGCTTTCTGCTGGCGGTGGGCAACGGCCAGGCCGCCATCAACATCACCGCGGGCGGCGAGACGCTGGCCGTGCCGGTCGAGGTGAGCGGCGTGGCCGAAAAGCCGCAGATCGGGTTTAGCTCGCAAGTGCTGGCGGTGCTCAGCAAAGCGGGCTGCAACGCCGGAGCGTGCCACGCCAGCCAGTATGGCAAAGGCGGGTTTAAGCTATCGGTGTTCAGCTTCGCGCCGGGCGACGACCACGCTGCCATCACGCGCGACCGCCAGGGCCGCCGCGTCGATCCGCTCAATGCCGATCGCAGCTTGTTTCTGCTCAAGCCGACGCTGGCCGTGCCGCACGGCGGTGGCAAGCGCCTGGCCGCCGACTCGGTCGATTACCAACTGCTCAAGGCATGGCTGATGGGCGGCGCGCCTGGTCCCAAGCCCGACGAGCCGCAAGTCAAGTCCATTCGCGTCTGGCCGCCACGCCGTGTGGGCCAGCCGGGCATGACGCAGCAACTGCAAGTCATCGCCACTTACGCCGACGGCGCCACTCGAGACGTCACGTGCTGGAGCCGCTTCGACAGCCTCGACGACAGCGTGGTGAAAGTCACGCCCGAAGGCTTCTGCACCACGGTGGGCAAAGGGCAGTCGTGCGTGATGGCCCGCTTTGCCGGGCAGGCCGAAGTAGCCACCGTGGTTGCCCCCTATGCCGAGCAAGTCGATCTGGCCGGTTGGACCGAAAACAATTTTATCGACGGCCTGGCCGCCAAGAAATTCCGCGAGCTGGGCATTCCGCCTTCGCCTTTGTGCGACGACGCCACGTTTGTCCGCCGGGCGTTTCTCGACGCTATCGGCACGTTGCCCACGCCCGAAGAAGCCGCGGCGTTTCTCGACTCGACCGATCCCGACAAACGCCGCAAGCTGATCGACCGCCTGCTGGGGCTGACGGGCGACCCCGCGCAAGACCTTTACAACAACCAATACGCGGCCTATTGGTCGCTGAAGTGGGCCGACCTGCTGCGGTCGAGCTCGGCGGCCATCGGCGAGCAAGGCATGTGGGCGCTGTACAACTGGATCAACCAATCGCTGCGCGAGAACCGGCCCTTCGACCAGTTCGTGCGCGAGCTGATCACCGCGCGTGGCTCGCTGTACAGCAACGGCCCGGCCAACTTTTACCGCGTGGCCAACAATCCGCAAGACCGGGCCGAGATGACCAGCCAGCTTTTTCTGGGCGTGCGGCTGGGCTGCGCCAAGTGCCACCATCATCCGTTCGAGAAATACAGCCAGGAAGATTATTACAGTTTCGCGGCGTTTTTTGCCCGCGTGGGAGTGAAGGGCAGCCAAGAGTTTGGGCTATTCGGCCAAGAGCAGGTGGTGCTGGTGACCAGCGGCGGCGAGGTGGGGCACCCGCGCACCGGCCAGGTGATGAAGCCCACGCCGCTCGAAGGGCAGCCCATTGCCGACGTGGCCGACCGCCGCCAGCCGCTGGCCCAATGGCTCACCAGCTCCGACAACGCCTTCTTCAGCCGCAACGTGGTCAACCGCTATGTGGCCTATCTGCTGGGTCGCGGGCTGGTCGAGCCGATCGACGATTTACGAGCGACCAACCCTGCTAGCAACACCGAACTGCTCGACGCCCTGGCCGCCGAGTTTGTGAAAAGCTGCTTCAACCTCAAGCAGTTGATTCGCACGATCATGACCTCGCGGCTGTACCAGCTCGACGCGCAGCCCACGCCGGGCAACGCCGCCGACACGCGGTTTTACAGCCACTATCGCGTGAAGCGGCTGGGGGCCGAAGCGTTGCTCGACGCCATCGACGCGGCCACCGGCACACACACCAAGTTCAAGAATCTGCCGTTGGGAGCACGGGCGATCGAGCTGCCCGACGGCGATTACCCCGATTACTTTCTGAAGACGTTTGGCAAGCCGCGCCGGGCGAGCGTCTGCGAATGCGAACGATCATCCGAGGCGAACCTGGCTCAGGCGTTGCACACGCTGAACGGCGATCTATTGGCGAACAAGATTGCCGATGCCGGCGGGCGGCTGGCCAAGCTGCTGGCGCAAAACAAACCGTTCGAGCAAAACGTTGCCGAGCTGTGGCTGGCCACGTGGTCGCG
Organism: Pirellulales bacterium; assembly: GCA_036379195.1. Classification (GTDB taxonomy): domain Bacteria; phylum Planctomycetota; class Planctomycetia; order Pirellulales; family JAICIG01; genus JAICLL01. The sequence continues at coordinate 5,947 of DASVHB010000622.1, read as the reverse complement.
CCGGCCCACCGAGCAAGAGCTGGCGACGCTGCGGTCGTTCCACGATCAGAGTCCGAACCCGAAGACGTTTTATGAGGACTTGCTCTGGACGTTGGTCAACTCGAAACAGTTTTTGTATGTCAGGTGAGCGGATGAGTGCGGAGTGCGGAATGCGGAGTGCGGAATGCCATGCGTGGCTCTGTAGGGAACGCCCTCCGTGGCGTTCCGTAGGCAGGCGAGGCGACGTCGATCCTCGGGACTACCCGCCGGGGCATCGCCTGGCCGCTGTGCGTTTTTGGAAGTTGCCGCGTTTGGCCTGGCCAGGCTCTGCCCCAGCCACCAGAGTCATGCGATCGCGCGCGATTTATGGTGAGACTCGCTCCGCTCGGCCCACCCTACGGGCCTTCGGCCCGGCGGAACGGCACGGAGTCCGTTCCCTACAGAACCCGGAACGGCACGGAGTCCGTTCCCTACAGGCCGTGGTGACAATGGCCGTCGTCTTCCTCGTGTTCGCGGCGCCCGCGCTAGCGCAAAGCTCGTATCCCATGTTGATGAGCCTCAAGCCGCTGGCCGTGCAAATCGGGCAAACGACGGAGTGCGAACTCTCGGCGAGGTATAACCTTTACGGCGCGTATCAGGTGTTTGTCAGCGGCTTGGGCGTGACGGGCGAAATTGTGCCGCCGGAAATGAAGCCCGGCGAACCGCCACCTGAGAAAAAGCCCGAAATGCCCAAGATCAAGCTGCGGTTCACCGCCGCGCCCGATGCGGTGCCGGGAGTGCGCAGCTTTCGCGTGGCCACGCCGCAAGGCGCTTCGACCGTGGGCACACTGGTGGCCGTGCGCGATCCGATCATCTACGAAGCCGCCGACAACGACACGCAAGCCAAGGCCCAGGCGGTGACCTTGCCCGCCACGCTCTGCGGCGCCATCGAAAAAGGCGAAGACGTCGATTACTTCAAGTTCACCGTGCCGGCGCCCGGCGTGTGGACGTTCCACGTGCAGTCTTCGCGGTGCGAAGACAAGATTCACGATTTGCAAACGCACTCCGATCCGATCCTCACGCTGCGCAACGCCACCGGTACGGTGCTGGCCGCCAACGACAATTATTTTTATGCCGATCCGCTGCTGGTTTACCACTTCACCGCGGCGGGCGAGTATTTTCTGGAAATCCGCGACGTGCGATATCACGGCAACGGCGACTGGCAATATGCCATCGAGGCCAACAACCGGCCCTTCGTGACCAACGTGCATCCTTCGCGATTGACGCCCGGCGCGGCCACGCGCGTGCAACTTGTGGGTTTTAATTTGCCAGCCGACCCTACGGCGCTGGTCACCTTGCCGCCCGACACGCCGGATGGTCCGCAATGGATCAATTTGCCGCTGGCCGGCTTGCAGGCCAGCGCCGCGCCCGTGATCGCCAGTCGCTTGCCGGAAGTGCTCGAAGCCGAAGCTGACAACAATCTGGCCGCCCAGGCCCAGCCCCTCGCCGCGCCCTGCGGCGCCAGCGGGCGGATTGGCGAGCCGGGTGATATTGATTGCTATGTATTCGAGGCCATGAAAGGCGAGCGGTTCAGCTTCGAGGTGCTGGCCCGCAGGCATCAATCGATGCTCGACCCGCTGTTGCGCATTCTCAACGAGCAGGGCGGGGCGGTCTCCGAAGCCGATGACATGAACAACGGGCGGCACATCTACGCCGATCCATTCTTAGAAAACTGGACCGCGCCGGCCGACGGCAAGTATGTGATTGAGTTGCGCGACCTGCACGGGCGCGGCGGTCCCGAATATGTCTACTACTTGCAACTAACCAAGAGCGAACCGTATTTCACGCTCGACATCGACACCGACAAAACGCTGCTCGCACCGGGCACGGCTGGCGTAATCTTTGCGCGTGCATACCGCAAGAACGGCTTTGCCGGCGAAGTGCAATTGGCCGTCGAGGGTCTGCCTCCCGGCGTGACGGCAAGCTGCGGCCGCATCTTGGCCACCGGCAACGACGGCTGCATTGTGCTACAGGCCGCCGCCGACGCTCCGCGCGGCGCGGCAAATGTTCGTGTGACCGGCATGGCCAGCGTGCCGGCGGCCGACGCCAATCAGCCGCCGCGGCAGCTCACCGCGGTCGCTCTGCCGTTGCAAGAAATCTACATGCCCGGCGGCGGACGCAGCCATTTCCCCGTTGATATGCACACGGTGTCGGTGGGCGACGTGATGGACATTAAGAGCGTGAAGCTCAGCGCCAACACGGTCTCGCTCAAGCCCGGCGGCTCGCAAAAGATCGACGTCACGATCGAGCGCCGCGAGGGCTTTAAGGGCAACGTCACGCTGGACGTCATCTATCAGCATCTGGGCAGCATTTACGGCAACAGCTTGCCGCCCGGCGTGACGATCGACGAGAAGCAAAGCCAAACGCTGCTGTCGGGCGAGCAATCGCAGGGTTACCTGACGCTGACCGCCGCGGCCGACGCCAAGCCGGTGGAGAACCAGCAGATTGCCGTGATGGCCAACGTCTCGATCAACTTTGTGATGAAGTACAGCTACTGCGGCGATCCCGTCAAGGTGACGGTGGCGCCGTAGGACATCCACGCCTGAATCATGCCGCTTGTCGCGGTTCGTAGCTTGCGTGAGGTAGCACCGGGCCTTGTGCCCGACCGTTGTAAGCTGAACGACGGCACGGCATAAACCTCAGCACCTGTTACGCGGCGGCGCGCCGTGGCGCGTCCGCGAGTGGCGATCCCCCTTCCGTCGTTCCCGAGTCAGAATCCGGACGATCTGGGTTATGGGCCGTCGCCCCGCTTTCGGTCGCGGGCGCGATGACAGTCAGCAGATGGGCGGGGATCGAGCGGACGACCAGCCAGCACGTCATGGTGAAGACGCTGCTGACCACGATTAGCGACTGGAACGATGCCGTCGTTCCCCAGCGCGCCGCGGCGTGGTGATACCACACGCCCCCCAGCCAGGTAGACGCCGCGCTGGCCATGTTGCACAGGGCCATGAACGTGGCGAAGACCGTGCTGGTCATGCGCTCGGTGCAGGCGCGAGCGGCCAGATCGGCCTGGACCATGCTGGCCGTCATGTAAGTAAAGCCGACAAAGGCGCTCAACGCCAGCGCGTTGACATGGCTGCCGAGCAACAAATAGGCGAGGTTGCTCACGATGCCCGCCACGATCGCCAAGTGAAGCAACCACCGCATGGCTACCCGCCGGCAATAACAGGCATAAGCCAGGCAGGCCAGCATCGACCCAGCCGCGCCAATGGCCACCATGTCGCCGAATAGCTCGTCGGCGAAGCCCAGCGCGCCGGTCGTATGCAGGTAAAGCACGGGTTGGCAGAACAGATTGAAATTCCACAGAAACATGAACAACCCGACCGCCAGGAAACCACGCGAGCCGACAAGAGCACGGAGCGAGGGGACCGCCGATCGCCAAGAGACGGCGGGATCGCGGCGCGGCGGCTCGGCCACGAACAGCCAGGTGAGCACAAAGGTGGCGACCATCATCGCGCTGCACAAAAGAAAGCCCAACTTCTGCTCGTGATGCTGGCTGAGCACGCCGCCAAAAATGCCTGTCAGAATCGTTCCGGCATAGATCGCCGCCCACTGCACCGATTGCAACCGCCCGGTGAGGCCCAGCGGCTGACCGGTTTCGATCATCAACCCGTCGATGACCACGTCGCCAAAGATGACCCCGACCGTGGCGAGCGTCAACCACGACAGCAGACGGCGCTCGGCGCCGACCTGCACGGGCATCAGATGCAACCAAAGAAATCCCACCGCCGCCAGGGCGCTGGCAATCAACAGATAGTTTTTGCGGTGCGAGCCTCGAAGCGGCACCACGTCGGAAAGCAGCGCGAACAGCGGCTTCAGGCACCACGGCAGCGACAGCAGCGCGCCGAACAGGGCCACATTATTGGCGGTCTCACCCCATTGCCGCAGCAGCGCTTCATCGGGCTGCGAGACGAGCCCCGTGGTAGGGTCGCCCATGCCTTGGACAAAATAGATGACGCCGAACAACAGCGCAAGCTGCGCGATTCGCACGGGCTTGTCGGCCCGCGCCTGCCAGCTCGCCGCGGATCTTGCGGTTGGGGTGAACAGGCGAAGCCGCCGCCGGGCGGGTCGCGCGGTCGTTGCTGGGCGGTCCATGCCACGCTCCTCGAATTCCATGCTGTCCGACACCATCGCCGGCGTGCGGTTCTCGCGAACCCGCCGCGGGAAAAAGCGGTGCGGATTTTAGGCCCTCGGAACGTGCGTGGCCAGAGAGATTCGGCAGCGACTTGTTGGTTCTGATGCGCACGCCTGGTGATCACGAACGCTCAGGAAATGCCCAAATGCGGCGGTTCTCAGGACGGTCTTTATTCGCCGGGCTGACGATTTCGACCGCCGCCACGAGCCGCGTGCGGCGCCTCTCGTCATAGATGCGCACTTCATAGACGTCTTGCGCTGGCAAATTGGTGAACACTGAAAGCGTCGGGCGGGGCGGCGCCCAGACTGCGGTGGCCACGCCGCTGCCGTTTCCAGCGGCAGCCGCGGCGATCGAGTCGTCGTAAGTGGGCGAGCGGCTTGCCATCGGTTCTGCCGATAGCGAGAATTGATAACCTGCTTCATCAGTCGCGGCGTCATACTTCGTTTTCCAACCAGCCATGCAATCCGATCTACAATTCGCGGCCGCGCTTTCGACGGCCGCTGATACTCGCGACGCGGTGAGCGAAGTCTGCCGACGAGCGGGCGAATCGTTGGCCGCGGCGCCGAGCCTGGCGATGGTCTTCTTTTCGCCGCACCATGCCGAGCAGGCCTCGCTCATCGCCGAAAGCATCCGCGGCGGCTTGTCGGCCGAATGCCTGCTGGGCTGCACGGGCGAATCGATCGTTGGCAACGCGCAAGAGATCGAGGGCGAGCCCGCGTTGGCCTTGTGGTTGGCCGCGCTGCCGGGCGTAAACGTGCAACCCATGCACTTGCAGTTCGAGCGCACGCCTGAAGGCGGCACCGTCGTAGGCTGGCCCGACGATTTGCCCGAGCCGTGGCCCAAGGGCGCCGCGCTGTTCACGCTGGCCGATCCGTTTACTTTTCCTGCCGATTGGCTGCTGGAGCGGCTAAACGAAGACCGGCGGGGCGTGCCCGTGCTAGGCGGCATGGCCAGCGGCGGCTATCGTCCCGGCGATAATCGGCTGCTGCTGGGGCGGCGCGTTTTTACCGAGGGCGCCGTGGCGGCGCTGGTGCATGGGCCGGTGAACATTCAGGCCGTCGTTTCGCAAGGTTGCCGACCGATCGGCCGGCATTACGTGATTACCAAAGCCGAGCAGAACATCATTCTGGAGCTGAGCGGCAAGCCTCCCTTGCAGCAATTGCAAGAATTGTTCGACACCTTGCCGCCGGCCGATCAGCAATTGGCGCAGCAGGGATTGCACGTGGGCCGTGTGATCAACGAATATCAAGAGCGGTTTGAGCGGGGCGATTTCCTGGTCCGCAATTGTCTGGGCGCCGATCGCCACACGGGGGCGCTGCAGATCGGCGATTATGTGCGGGCCGGGCAAACGGTGCAGTTCCACGTGCGCGACGCGGGGACGGCGGATGAGGATTTACGCGATCTCTTAAGCCGGGCGCGAGCGGCGGGTGAAGCACGTGGCGCGCTGCTTTTCACCTGCAATGGTCGCGGCACGCGGCTCTTTGATGGGCCGCATCACGACGCCGCGGCCCTGGCGGAATTGCTCGGGCCGGTTCCGGTGGCGGGCTTTTTCGCCCAAGGCGAAATCGGCCCCATCGGCGGCAAAAACTTCTTGCACGGCTTTACCGCCAGCGCGGCGCTATTCGGGCCGGTGGTCGGATAGGGCAGCACGTTGCGCAGGTCGGTCGACGCCTTCGTAGTGCAAAAATGGATCACAGCCAATAACGAATTCGCCGGTTTTTTGGCAAAGACCCTCCAAAGTCGCTTGCGATTCAGGTTCGATTTCCACAAGTGGAAAATCGAAATCGGGGTGCC
>DASVHB010000621.1:0-2876 GCA_036379195.1 Pirellulales bacterium | reverse complement strand
CGGTGGTCGCCGCCGACGATCGCCTCGTACCGGGCGATGTGATGACGCTGAGCCTGACCTTCGACCACCAGGTGATCGACGGGGCCCCGGCTGCCCGATTCCTGCGCACGCTGGTCGAGATGATCGAAAATCCGGCGGCCTGGCTGGCGCCATAGGATTCCGGCGATTTCCAAGCAGCGATCACATGATCCGCCAGACGTGCAGCACAAACAGGGCCGCGGTGGCGGTCAGGGCGGCCTTGTACTCGCGGTTATTGAGCCATTGGGCCAGCGACCACTCGCACCGCCAATCGGTAAAGGGGCGGTAGGGAAAGAATTGCGGCGCGGTGGCCGCGTATTGCGCCCAGGCGGGGCCATAGCGTTCGGCCAGTCGCCGTTCTTCGCGCTGCATGGTCAAGAGATAGACGCCCAGCACCGGGCCAAACACCACCACCGCGTCGGCCAGGCTGCCCAGCAGCACACAAAAGCCGAACATCATGGTCAGCGAACCGAGATACAACGGGTGCCGGCAAAGCCGATAAGGGCCGCGCGTGGCCAGCACCTTGGTCTTGTTGATCACGCCCGCCGCCCACGATCGGATGCACAGTCCCACCAGCACGGCCGCCAGCCCGACCAGCGAGAGCGGATCGTGTACGTCGCCTGTATCGTGCGGCCGCGTGCCAAGAACTACGTCTTTGGCGATCAGGGCCGAAAAAACGAACAGCGAAATCGTCACTCGCTGCTTGACCAGGAATTCGCGGGTTCGTTCCCAGTGGTTGAACGTAAGCGGTTGCGTCGACATGGTTGGCTTGCTCCAGAAGGGTGGCAGCTTATAGAGGTTGGGCGGAATCTGGTCAAGACGAGCGGCTTTGCAGAGCGATCGTTTGACGTGAAGCGCGCTAACGCCTCTGTAGTGGGTTTTGACAATCGAAAGCCGTAATCCCGAGACCGCGGCATCCGTAGGGCGACCTTCCTAGGTCGCCCACCGCGGAACGGTTTGAAGCCGCATGGACGACCTAGGAAGGTCATCCTACGATCCGATACCGATTTCGATTGTCAAAACCGATCAGACATCGAACGGGCACCCTTCGCTGGCTGCGAAGCCGGTCCAGCCCTTGGCTTGACCAGCCACGCCCGTTGCGCCACATTGGAGGCCAGCGGGCGCGCCGCCGCGGCAAAGTGCTAGCACGCCGCGACGGGCATATTTCGGTCCCACACCACAAGCGATACACGGATGGCAATTGGTTTAACGGTCTTGGGCAGCGGTAGCTCGGGCAACTCCACGCTGCTGGAGGCGGACGGATTCGACCTGCTGATCGACGTCGGGTTGGGGCCGCGGCAGCTTGCCGGCCGTATGGCCACGGTCGGGGTCTCGTGGCCGCGAATCCGCGGCGTGCTGCTCACGCACACTCACGGCGATCACTGGAACAACCGCGTCTTCGCTCACTTGCTGCGGCAGCGGATCGCGGTCTGGTGCCATCGCGAGCATCTGGATGTGCTGCGCCAGCACTGCACCTGCTTTACGGCGATGCAGCAAGCCAGGTTGTTCCGCATCTATGAGCCGGAGTGCGAATTTGCGCTCACGTCGCTGGTGCGATGTTTGCCGCTGCCGGTGCGGCACGATAGCGGCGCCACCTTTGGCTTCCGTTTCGACGGGCAGACGAGCTTGTTTGGCGACGGCTGGTCGGTGGGCTATGTCTCCGATCTGGGCATGTGGGACCTTCGATTGGCTCAGGCGCTGGCCGACGTGGAGTTGCTGGCGATCGAGTTCAACCACGATGTGCCCATGCAGTTGTGCAGCGGCCGCTCGCAATTTCTGATCGACCGCGTGTTGGGCGACGAAGGGCATTTGTCGAACGAGCAGGCCGCCGAGCTGCTGGCCGAGATCGTGCGCCGTTCGACGTCCGGGCGGTTGCGGCAACTGGTGCAACTGCACCTCAGCCGCCAATGCAACCGCCCCGAGCTGGCCCGGCAGGCGGCTCAGGCCGCACTGCGCGCCGCGGGCCTCGAGCTAGAGATTCACACCGCCCGGCAAGAGATCGCCAGCGAGCGCTTCTCGCTCGGCACGTGCGAGGCCGCCTCGCCGGCAGCCTAGGCCGACGGGTCCAGCCGATGCGGGCGCCGCCGCGGAAACGAGCCGGCGTTGCTGCTTCTTGTTTCCCGGCAGGGCAATGTGCATGATGCTGATCCGCGCGAGGTCCCATATCATTCTCCAGGCATCGCGTGAGATCGACAACGTGGAGCTGTGCTCATTCACAAGAGCCACGGGTACCCTTCGCCAGGCAATCCCAAGACGGCGGCAGAGCCAAACCACCTCGGCGTCGAAAGCGAAACCATCGACGATCGCCTGCCCAAAAATGATCCGCGCCGCGCGGCTGCTAAACACTTTGAACCCGCATTGGGTATCAGTTACATCGCGTGAAATGAGCTGTTTGGTCAGACAGCGGAACAGCCGACTGGCCAGAGCGCGCGCTCGCCGCCGCGCTAATTGCGTGGTCGCGCCCGCAATGTCTCGAGCGCCGAAGACCACGTCGCAGCAGCCAGATTCGATCCATTCAACGCTGACGCGCAGAGCGTCCAACGAATACGGCATGTCAGCGTCGGTGAACGCCACGACTCGTCCCGTCGCCGCGCGCATACCTGCTCTGACGGCCGCCCCCTTGCCGCGATGTTCCGGCAGGCACAAGGTGCGAAACCGCGATGAAAAAGCGCTGGAAATGAGCGCCGTGCCGTCGGTGCTTCCGTCATCGACCACCAATACGCGATAATCCAGGTGCGACGCGTCGAGCCACGATCTCAAGGCGGTCAAGGCCTGGGGCAGGCGGCGGCGCTCGTTGTAGGCGGGAATAATCACCGTCAAATCGTGATCGCACCCTTCGGCGAGAAGTGGTGAGGTGG
>DASVHB010000620.1:0-5940 GCA_036379195.1 Pirellulales bacterium | reverse complement strand
ACTGGGGGCTAGGGGGTAGGGACTAGATTCCGCGGGCACTTGGTGGCGGCTTATACTGTTCGCGGGCTTTAAAACGCTACCGAACGATCGGGAGATGCGACGGTGACTGTTTGCAGCTATCGAGATCTGACGGCTTGGCGGGTTGGCATTGAATTGATTGAAGACGTTTACAACGTGACGCGGACATTTCCGAAAAGTGAGACCTACGGAATCTGCAGCCACATGCAACGCGCGGCCGTCTCAGTCCCGAGCAACATTGCCGAGGGGCACCAACGCGATTCAACGCGAGAATATTTGCACTTCATCTCGATCGCGCTCGGCTCGGTCGCCGAACTCGATACGCTCATCACTGTTTGCGAGCGCCTCGGATACATGAACAATCAAGCGAAAGAACGACTTGGCCAAAAGGCCGATTCCGTGGGGCGAATGCTCCGTGGACTCCAGAAGTCACTGAAGATGAAACTAGGCGATAAGGGCCGTCGCCGCTGATCTCCAGCCCCTAACCCGCAGTCCGCTAACCCCCAGCCCCTAGCCCCTAGCCCCTAGCCCCACGTTGTTCGCCGCACACGCAAAGTACTCCGCTGACCGGTCGCATCCGATGAAACGTCTGCCCAACCCCAGACACGCCAGCGCGGTCGTGCCGCGGCCCATGAAGGGGTCGAGCACGATGCCATCGGGCGGACAACTGGCCGCAATCAAGCGACGAGGGATTTCGATCGGAAAGGGGCATGGGTGCTCCAGGCAGCCGCGCTCGGGCGCAATCTGCCAGACCGAAAGCAACGTGTTGCAACTGTCATCCCACCAGTGTGGGCGACCAAAACCAAGCAGGTATTCATGACTGGGCGCGAACTTCGCGCAGTTCATCGCCAGGCTGCCGCGACGGTCCCAAATGACTTCGCTCCAGATCGGCTCGGGCAAGAACCGCAACGGATGCAACCCGCGGCCCTCGCGAAACCGCAACTTGTGATTCACCCATGCCAGGCCCTTGCTCACGCGCCGCAGCTCGGCCACCATCAGCGCCAGCCAATGCTGATAAAGGGGTTCGGGCAACTGATCGCCGTAACCCTCGTCGGCCACCTTGGCCAGCCAACGGTCTGGGCGCGAGCGGCGGCGAAAACCATACGCCCGAGTGTCGGTCGGCAGCGTGTTGTACGGAGGGCTGGTGACCACGATGTCGACCGCCCGGTCGTCGAGCGAGGCCAGCAGCTCGTCGGCATCGCAGCAGTGCAGTTGGATGCGACCATCGGCGGTTTGGAAATCGGGGGAACGCATGGAGAGAGAGTGCGGAATGCGGAGTGCGGAATGCGGAGTGATCTGATACTTGGCTGGTGGCTGGAGCAGAGATTGGTGATGCCCCGGTGGATCGCGTGCGGGCGGTTGCCCTGGCAAACACGGAATGTAGACTCAACTCCGCATTCCGCACTCCGCAATCCGCACTTCCTTCACACGTCGCTGCGCAGCAGTTCGCCGTGGTACTGCTTCACATGAATGCGGCTGCGGAGCACGCCTTTGTTTTCGGTGCGGGCAAGGCCGAGCGGATCCGAGGGATGCACGTCGCAGGGTCCGCACAGGCCGACCGGATCGCCCAAGAGCGACCACAGCACGCGCCGGCAGCAACGGCAATGATGTCGAACCCAGGTCAGGCCGTCGTGGTCGGTGAGGGTGATGTCGGGAGGCATGGGAGTGAGGGGAGTGAAAAGTGATGAGTGATGAGTGAAGAGTGAAGAGTGATGAGTGAAGAGTGATGAGTGATGAGTGATGAGTGATGAGTGAAGAGTGAAGAGTGAAGAGTGATGAGTGATGAAGCGGAATTGACTCGTTTGTTCACTTTTCACTTGTTTCATTTCAGATACGCGGCAATCCGATTCGCGGGCAGAAACGGCGCACTGCGGTCGCCGGGTCGATGCTCCAGCAGGTAGGCGTCGTCAGCCGTGCCGTTCCAAAAGTCACGCAGGACGCCGACCGCGCGGAAGCCCTGCGCACGGTAGAACAGTTGCGCCGGTACGTTGCGCTCGCCGAGCACCACGAGCAGCCGCCTGCCCGACGAATGCAGCCGCTCGATCACTTCACCCACCAGGCGAGTGCCAATGCCGCAACGTCGGCTGTCGGGCGCCACCGCCACGTTGAGCAGGTGTACGCATTTGCCGTCCAGCGCACCGAGCAAGTAGCCGCACAGCGATTGCCACCGCGACGAGCACTGCTCGGCCGCCAGGCCAAAGCAATACGGTCGCCGCAGCGTGGCGTCGAAATCGGCTTCGCTCCACGGGCAGGTGAAGCTCGCGCGTTCGATGGCCAACACGTCGGGCAGATCGCGCCGCCGAAGCCAGCGGATTTCGAGTGGAGAGGGCATGGGAGTGAAAAGTGAAGAGTGGAAAGAGGAAAGTGATGAGTGATGAGTGATGAGTGATGAGTGATGAGTGATGAGTGATGAGTGATGAGGTGCTCGCTCTTTTCACTTTTCACTTTCCACTTTTCACTTTTTTCCTCCGTCTCCCCGCAGTATCGCGCGCATCTGGCTTGGTGGGTTTTCGGCGCGCAGGCGCGGCCCGGGGCGCGAGGAAAATTGGCGGAAAGGTCACCAAGCCAGCGGCGCGCGATACTGCGGAGAGAGGGAATGCCCCGAGCCGTTAGCGCTTGGCATTGCCCGACAGCGTCAAGTACTCGTGGATGGCGCGCAACGCCAGGCGCAGCCCCTGGTGTACGCGATCGGTGTAGAGCGTGTGGCCGCCGATGGAACGAGCGAGGTGTTCGACGCGATCGACCAGTTTGCTGGTTTCGCGAGCGAGTCTTTGACATTCGCCGCGCAATCGTTTGGTGCGCCAATCTGGGCGGACCGTTCCGGCGGCCGGCGATGGGGCGGCGGGCGATGAATCGTCGCGCGATGAATCGTCGGGCGATTCTTCGGGCGCTTCGTCTTCTTGGCGGGCGGCTTGCCGCAGCGTGCGGCTTTTGCCCGATCGTACCCGCTCGATGGCTTCGCGCTGTTTCGGCTTGGGCAGATCGACGACGGTCGCCGCGTCGGAAACGGCCACCGTGCCGGCGTCGACGGCGGCGATGAGTTCTTCGTCACCTTCTTTCAGAACTTTGGCGGCGGTAGCGACCGAGCGGGTCGAGACGTTGAGCAAGGCCGCGGCCTCCGCGTTGGCGTGGACCTCCGGCTTGTGCAAATTTGCACAAGCCGCACTTTCACGAAGTTTTTGACAATCCTCCCCCGCATCAGAGGGATTTTCATGCAGGCGACCAAACCGATGCTCAGCCTCGCGTGCGGCGGCTTCTTCTTCGAAGAGTTCGCGTGCACGGGCGGCGACCATGGCGCGTTGACTTTCGTTGAGATGGCGGCGATGCAAATTGCGCGAGATGACGAAGCTCAGCGGCGAGCCGTCGCCGTCCCATTCGACGAACCGCGGCTCGACTGCGGCCATGTGGCAGGCGCGCAGGCGGTTGCGGCCGTCGAGCACCAGGCTGCCCGTGAGAATAATCGGCTCGCGCAGGCCGTTTTCGGCGATATCGGCGGCCAGTTCGCCCAGCGGCACGCCGTGCATCAGCGGGAAGAGCGTGGCCGCGGGGTGGATTTCGTACGACGAGTAGGCCCGCGGCGGCGTTTCACCGCCGATAAGGCCGGTGGCCGGAGTCTGGACGACTTGAAGTTGAGTCGCGGCTTGCATGAGAGCCTCGGAGGGTTGTTGGATCAGGGTTTCAGAGTCCAGCGAAGGGGCAGGGGCACAGTGGCCGAAGGCCAGGGTTTCCCGGTTGGTTTCCGGTCGAGTTCTTCTCTGACCCCTGGCCTCCGACCTCTGCCCCCTCCACGCTCGTAGTGTACGCATGTATAAATATCTGTCAAGCAGAAATATAAAAATTGATAATCAGATGTTGCACTTCATGGCGCAAGTGGTTTGACAGATCGGGCTTTCTATGCGAAAAAATAACGGGGCCAGTAACCTTCTATTTGTCTTGAAAAGGAGTCCACATGGCGAAGGTCGATTGCTCACCCGAGGATATCGCCGCAATGCAGCGCGACGTCGACGAGATTTCCGCCAACCTGAAGAAGACCCGCGCCGAGATGCTGGCTCAGGGACCGCGCTCGGTGCCGATGGATATTTCGACGGCGGTCGGCCACATCGCCTGGCTGAAGCGCTGGAGCGAGAAGATTTCGCACGCGCCCAGCGACGCCCGGCTGCGGCTCGACGCCGAGAAGACGCGCGAGAAGCTGGCCAGCAAACTGAACAAACGGCGCAAGGCGTGAGAAAGGGGTCGGGATTCAGGGATCGGGGGGGAAAGAGGTCGGAGGCCAGAGGTCGGAGGCCAGAGATCTCGGGTCACGTTTTGGTTGACGCAAAACGCGCGGATCTGCGAATCTCTTCCCTGACCTCCGGCCTCCGACCCCTGGCCCCTGCTTCACAGCCAGCGGCGCATCGACCAGGCCAGGCGGTCGCGCAGGCGCTGCCACCAGGGGCGGCCCGCGCAATCGGCCAGTGACACGCGGCGGCTGTTGCGCAACTCGTAGCGCGAAATGCGCCGCACCACCGCCGCCATCGCCCGCGAATGAAACACCGCGAAAAACTCCAGATTCAGCCACAGGCTGCGGGGGTCGAGATTGCACGAGCCGATCACCGTCCAGGCGTCGTCGATCACCAGCACCTTGCTGTGCAGCATCTGGTCTTTGCGCTCATAAATGTGAATGCCATGCTTGAGCAGTTTTTCGTAGAAATGTCGTGTGGCCCACTCGACCACCGGCACGTCGCTTTTGCCGGGAATGATCACGCGCACCTTGACGCCGCGGCGGGCCGCGCGCAGCAGCTCGCGCAGCACGCGACCCTGAGGAATGAAGTAGGCCATCGAGAGCGTGATCGAGCGCCGCGCCCGCCGCAGCAAAGGCCCCAGCACCCGCGCGGGACGGCGATGCTTGAATTGCGGGCGGCAATCGAAGAACCAGATGCGCTCGCCCGGCGAAGAAAGCATTTGGCGGATGGGCCAGCGCGGCCAGCGTCGGCGGCGCGGACGGCGCGAGCGGGTCGCCCGCCAAAGCCGCTCGAAGGCCTCGGCCGCTTCGTGCTGCTGCGGACCGGCCAGCCGCACGTGAACGTCGCGCCAGCCGGCCGAGGCGGGCAACCGCCGGGCCTCGGCCTGTTCGACCGTGTGGATGCCGCTCTGATCGACGATATTCATACCGCCGAAATACGCCACGCGATCGTCGATGACCAGCAGCTTGCGATGATCGCGGCGATTGAACACGCGCAGCGAACGAAATTGCCAGAGCGACTGCCACAGCGAGTGATAGGCTTCGACCTGCACGCCGGCGCCTGCCAGGTCGCGGAAGAACGCCGAGGGGGTGGCGTTGCTGCCGACGGCGTCGTGCATCAGCCGGCAATCGGCGCCGGCGGCGGCGCGGCGCTTCATGGCTTCGGCGATGGCGCGACCGGCGTTATCGTCGGCCACGATATAGCTTTCCAGCCAGACGCGGCGCGTGGCGTGCTCGATGTCGTCGAGCATGGCGGCGATGAGCGAGGGGGATTCTTCGAAGACGGTCAGCTCGTGTCCGGCCACCTGCAGGGCGGCCAGCTCGCCCGGTCGATGGGCCGAAGGCGGAGCGGCGGAGGGATCGGCGTCGAGCTGGCTCATGAGACGGCGAACGTCGCCTGCCGAGTGCGGCACGCGAACCAGGCGATTGGCACGAGCGTCAGCCAAGAGAGGCGGTTTTGCAAAATCGTGTGGTGCACGGTTCGATGCGGGCGGGGCGAGTCAATGAGTTTGTCAACGCTCATGTTACACCGCGGACGGCGGCAATTGAATTGGCGTGGCGGCCCGGCATCTTGACTTGCCGGTTGCAGACCGCCATCTTGCTACCTTACGATTGACCAATCGCGGGTTGAGAACGCCCGCCGGCCCCAACGGGGGCATTCTTGAGGCTGTAGCTCAGTTGGTAGAGCAACGGACTTTTAA
>DASVHB010000619.1:0-4709 GCA_036379195.1 Pirellulales bacterium | reverse complement strand
TACGCAACGCGAAGGTAAAAAAAAGGAGGGCAAAAAAATCTTGGAGAACGGATGAAGACAGCGGTCGCCGATTCGCGGACGAACGATCGTCGAGCGAAAGTCCCGTTCATCGCCACATTCCAAATCATTTTTTTGCCCTTCATTTTTTTGCCTTCATCCCTGACCCCCGACCCCTGAATCCCGACCCTTTCCCTTGTTCTCCCGCTTCTTCATCAATCGTCCGATCTTCGCCTCGGTGCTGTCGATCATCATCACGCTCGGCGGCGGCGTGGCGCTGTTCACGCTGCCGATCGCGCAGTATCCCGAGATCACTCCGCCGACGGTCGAAGTCTCGGCGGTTTATCCCGGCGCCAACGCCCAGGTGGTGGCCGACGTGGTGGCCTCGCCCATCGAGCAGGAAGTGAACGGCGTCGAGAAGATGCTCTATATGTCGTCGCAGTGTACGAACGACGGCAATTACACGCTGACGGTCACCTTCAAGCACGGCGTCGATCTGAACATGGCCCAGGTGCTGGTGCAGAACCGCGTGACCCTGGCCCAGCCGCGTTTGCCCAGCCTGGTGCAGCGCCGCGGCGTGGTGGTGAAAAAGAAGTCGCCCAGCGTGATGATGATCGTCAATCTCTTCTCGCCCGACAACAGCCGCGACAACCTGTACCTGAGCAATTACGCCACCATTCAGCTTAAGGACGAGCTATCGCGCTTGGCGGGCGTGGGCGACATCACTTACATCGGCCAACGCGACTACAGCATGCGGCTGTGGCTCGATCCGGAAAAAATGTCGTACCGCGGCCTGACCACCGCCGATGTGGTGCGCACGATCGAGCAGCAAAACACCCAGGTGGCCGCCGGGCAGATCGGTCAGCCGCCTATCGCCAGCGGCCAGGCGTTTCAATTCACCATGAGCACCATGGGCCGGCTGATCGACGTCGAGCAATTCGCCGACATGATCTTAAAGACCGATCCCGAAGGCCGCTTTGTGCGGTTGCGCGATGTGGCCGAAGTCGAGCTGGGCGCCTTGGTTTACAACCAGACTTGCACGCTCGATGGCCGGCCGTCGGTGGCGCTCTCCATTTATCAATTGCCCGGCTCGAACGCGCTGGACGTGGCGCACTCCGTGCGCGAAAAGATGGAAGACCTCAAAAGCCGCTTCCCCGACGGCATCGACTACGCCATCGTTTACGACACCACGCCCTTTATCGAAGAATCGATCAACGAAGTCTTCAAGACTCTGCGCGACGCGGTGGCCCTGGTGGCCATCGTGGTGCTGCTCTTTTTGCAAAACTGGCGGTCGGCCATCATTCCGCTGGTGGCCGTGCCCGTGGCCGTGGTCGGCACGTTCGCCGTCATGGCGGCCATGGGTTTTAGTCTGAACAATCTGACGCTATTCGGACTGGTGCTGGCTATCGGCATCGTGGTGGACGACGCCATTGTGGTGGTCGAGGCGGTAGAGCACCACATCGAGCACGGCCTGTCTCCGCGCGAAGCCACGCTGTTGGCTATGGAGCAAGTCTCCGGGCCGGTCATCGCGGTGGGCCTGGTGCTCAGCGCGGTGTTCATTCCGTGCGCGTTCATCAGCGGCATCACCGGTCAGTTCTTTCGGCAATTCGCTCTGACGATCGCCGTATCGACCATTATTTCGGCGTTCAACTCGCTGACGCTCAGCCCGGCTTTGACGGCGCTGTTGTTGCGGACGCGCGATAAAGGCTCGGCGCCTCCCTTGCCGCGGCTGACGTTTCCGATCGCGGGCGCGTGGCTTGGCTGGAAGTTCTTTGCGCCGTGGCTGGGCGTGAATCTCGAGCGGTTCGCGCCCGGTGCCGCGGCCTGGCTGGCCGGCGTCGGCGCCTGGGCGACCCCCGCCCTGGCGGCGGTATTGGCCGGGGGCGCGGGTTGGTTGGTCGGCGGTGGACTCAATCGCATTCTCGGCCTGGCGTTTCGCGCCTTCAATCGCGGCTTTGACTATGCCACCGGCATTTACGCACGAGTGGTCGGCGGGCTGCTCCGCGTCAGCCTGATCGTGCTGGTGGTTTACGGCGGCCTGGTGGCGCTCACTTATCAAAGTTTTGTCATTACGCCCAAGGGCTTCATCCCTTCGCAAGACAAGGGCTATCTGCTCGTCAATGTGCAATTGCCCGATTCGGCATCGTTGGAACGCACGCAGCGCACGATGCAGAAGATCGAAAAAGCCGCCGCGCAGATCGCCGGCGTCAGCCACACGGTAGCCATCGCCGGGCAGTCGATTCTGCTGAACGCCAGCGCCCCCAACTTCGGCGCGATGTACGTGATGCTCGACGACTTTCACCACCGCGTGGCCGAAGGGCTCACCGGCGATCTGATCGCCGCGCGGCTGCAAGCCGACCTGCAAGAAAACGTGAGCGACGGGCTAATCAACGTGTTTGGCGCTCCGCCGGTCGACGGCCTGGGCACCGCCGGCGGTTTCAAAATCGTGATCGAAGACCGCGGCGACAGCGGCGCCGCTACGCTGCAAGATGTTTCGCAGAAGATCGTGGTGGCGGGTGAGGCCGCGCCGGGGCTGCAAGACCTGTTTTGCAGCTTCCGGGCAAACTCGCCCTGGCTCTATCTGGATATCGACCGCTCGGCGGTCAAGCGGATGGGCCTGAATATGGCCGACGTATTTAACACGCTGCAAGTGTATCTCGGCTCGCTGTACGTGAACGACTTTAACCGCTTTGGCCGGACCTGGCAGGTGAACGTGCAGGCCGCCGCCGATTTTCGCAACCAGATCGAAGATCTCAAGCGGCTGAAGATTCGCAACATGCAAGGTACGATGGTGCCGCTGGCCACGTTCAGCGATGTGCGCGAGATCGAGGGACCGACTTTGATCACGCGCTATAACCTATACCGAGCGGCCCCGATCAACGGCAGCCCGGTGGCCGGCGTCAGCTCGGGCGAAGCGCTGGCGCAAATGGAGCAGGCCGCCCGCCGCGATTTGCCGCGGGCCATGCGGGCCGAGTGGACCGAGTTGGCGATGTTGCAGCTTCAAACCGGCAACACGGCCATGCTGGTGTTTTTGCTGGCGGTGGTGCTGGTGTTTCTGGTGCTCGCCGCGCAGTACGAAAGCTGGTCGCTGCCGATGGCCGTCATCTTGGTCGTCCCGATGTGTCTGCTTTGTTCGGTGGCGGCGGTGCTGGCCGCGCGCATGGACGTGAACATTTTCACGCAGGTGGGGTTTGTGGTGTTGATCGGGCTGGCGTGCAAAAACGCCATTCTGATCGTCGAGTTCGCCAAGGCCCGGCGCGAAAGCGGCGCCGCCCGGCGCGAGGCCACGCTGGAAGCCTGCAAGCTGCGGTTGCGGCCCATCGTGATGACTTCGCTGGCGTTTATCTTGGGCGTGGTTCCCTTGATGATTTCCGAAGGCGCCGGGGCCGAAATGCGCCGCACGTTGGGCACGGCGGTGTTTGGCGGCATGTTGGGCGTGACGCTGTTTGGTATCTTCCTGACGCCCGTCTTCTATTACGTCATTCAGTGGTTTGCTGACCGCCGCCAAACGCCGTGAGCACCGTTTGCAACCGGTCGGCATCGGTGGTGTCGCGTCCTTGCAGCGAATAGCCGTAGCTCGTCAAGGCGCCGCAGCGCGCGCGAAACGCCACCTGGTGCATGAACGAAGCGTCCACCCTGTGCCCGTAATGAGCGAGCACCTCGCGGACGAATCCTTCGCCCAACCACGAGTAAAGCCCCGCGAAATCCGTCGCCGGATCGCAAACGCCACAATCGTGACCAGCATCGAGCCGATCGGCCCGCCGGTGCCGGGCGCGGCGAAACCGTGAGCCTTCGGGTTCGTATCTTCTCGCCCGTGCTGAGCCAACGCCCATTCGCTGGCGCGCGGCGTTAAGGAGGTCCTTTGGCTTGCGGTTCAAAATGAGAGAGCGGTGGCCAGATTTCCGCCCGACGATTAGAATACGCAAGCCATGCCAAGCAATCAACGCAAAATCCGCCTGGGAGCGGTCAGCTATCTGAACACCAAGCCGCTCATTTACCGGCTGAGTGAGCTGGCGCCGCAGGCTGAGCTCATGCTTGAGGTTCCCAGCCGGCTCGCCGATCACCTGGCGACGGGCAAGCTCGATGTGGCGCTCATCCCGTCGATCGAATACTTTCAGGAACCGAGCTATTCCATCGTTTCCGACGCCTGCATCGCCTGCCGCGGACCAGTGCTGTCGGTCAAACTCTTGAGCCGGGTGCCGATCGAAAACATCGGCACGCTGGCGCTCGACGAAGGTTCTCGCACCAGCGTGGCGCTGGTCCGCATCTTGTTGAAACAGCGGTTTGGCCTGGCGCCGCGGCTGGAACCGCTGCCGATCGGTTCGTCGGTGCGCGATTCAGCGGCCGACGCCGTGCTGGTGATTGGCGATCGGGCGATGCACTCGCCCGGCGGTCCGTTCGCCGCTGTATGGGATCTGGGAGACGAGTGGTGCCGCTGGGCCGGCTTGCCGTTTGTATTTGCCATGTGGGTGGCGCGTCCCGGCGTTGAGCTGGGCGATCTGGCTGCCTCGCTTGCGCAGGCCCGCGACTTGGGCCTGGCGAATCTCGATGCGATCGCCGCGGCCGAGGCGGCGCCGCTGGGCCTGTCGCATCCGCAATGCGTGTCGTACTTGCGCGACAACTTGTACTTCGATTTGGGACCGCGCGAACGCGCCGGACTCGAACGCTTTCGCCAGTTGGCTCGAGATCTCGATCAAGACGCCAGCGGCGCT
>DASVHB010000618.1:0-2147 GCA_036379195.1 Pirellulales bacterium | reverse complement strand
TCAGCCGCTTCAGTTGCGCGACAAACCGCCGTGTGCCCGACTCGAAACGCGGGTCTTCAAACATGCCGAACACTCCGTTATAAAACGCCACCGGCCGGCCACGGCCCGCATTCTGCTCGCTGATGAATTCGCCGATCTTCTGGTCGAACAGCTCGCTGGTCTTCGGGCCAACATCGAACTGCTGGTCGCCGGGACCGATCGTCTCGCTGGCGCGGCCGTCTTGCAGCACAAAATCGACGGGCAACACAAAGCGAATGCCCTTGCCGCGGCCGTCGGCGAGCATGCGACGAGCTTGCTCGATGCGCGAGCGCTCGATAAAATACGGCTTGTCTTTGTGCTCGGGCGATTCGGCCACGCCCAGACAAAACTCTTGGCCGTCCAATTCCGCCGCGGCCTTTTTCAAAGCCATGGCCAGCGAGCCGGCGGTAAACACCCAGCGAATCGCCCCGCGGTCGATCATCGCTTGCAGATCGTCGAGCTTGTCGGTTTTTAAGCCGCTGAAGACGACCAATTGCGCCGCCAGGCACCGTAACATCGGTCCGTCGAACTGGCCGGCCACATACTTGCCCAGCGCCACGCGGTCCATGGCCAGCGGCACGATGGTGGTCGAGGCGTCGAGGCTGCCGGCCGAAAGCGCCTCGTTCACATAGACGCGGCCCAGCCGCTCGGCCATCGTGCCCGCCAGTTTGGCCAGCGGCCGCGCGAGCTTTTGCGCGTCGGCCGGTGTGGCCTTCCAGAGCGCGCGTTCGATCTCATACCGTCGCGTGTTTTCTAGCATCAGCACGCCGCCGGCCGGCGCGTCGGCAACCGCTTTCGCCGCCTGATCGGTGACCGACATCGAACCCTCGTCGAGCCAATCGACGATCAACGGAACTTCGGCCTTGAGAAGCTCGCCCAGGCGCGCGGCCACCGCGCGGAGACTTCCTTCGGGCTTGCGGCCGATGTGGCCAAAGACGATTTGCCTCCAGCCGAGCCGGCGGCCATATTCCAGCGTTTCGATCATCGATCGTAATCGGATGTCGCCGTCGCCAATCTTGGGTCCCGGTTTGGCATCGACATCGCCGCGCACCAGCACCGCCGCGCCGCGCGGCACATCGGCCAGCGACTCTAGCCGCGGAATCGCCGCCAGATAATCTTGCAGCGAAAGCCGCGGTGTATCGCCGCTGGGGTCTAAAAGTGCTCGGCAAGCTTTTTCGATGGTCTGTTCGCTAATTGGCATGGCGCTTCCTTAACCGGTGGTGGCAATTGAAATCGACTTACCGTTGGTGGCTGGGGCAGAGGCTTGCCGATGCCCCGGCTCCGAAGCGACCGGGGCATCGCTTAGGCTCGGCCCCAGCCACCGCAGAGTTCGTTCTTACTCTTTGGCAAAGGCGGCGTCGAAGGCCACCGCCCTGGGCTGAAAATCGAGCCGCTTGACAAACTCACAGGCTTCCTTGGCCCCCGCCTCGCGATCCATGCCCGCGTCTTCCCACTCCACCGACAGCGGCCCCTGATAGCCGATGGCGTTCAGCGCCCGGATGATCTCTTCAAAATTCACTCCGCCTCGGCCGGGCGAGCGGAACTCCCAGCCCCGTCGCGGATCGCCGAAATTCAAATGACTGCCCAAAATGCCACTGCGGCCGTTGAGCGTCACCACGGCGTCTTTGATGTGTACGTGATAAATACGGTCGGGGAAGGCGCGGATGAATTCCACCGGATCGACGCCCTGCCAGTGCAGATGACTGGGATCGAAGTTGAACCCAAACTCCTCGCGGTGGTCGAGCGCCGCCAGCGCGCGCTCGGCGCTGTGCAGATCGAACGCGATCTCGGTGGGGTGAACCTCCAGCGCGAACCGCACGCCGCAATCGGCAAACACGTCGAGAATCGGGTTGAATCGCTCGGCCAATAACTGATACCCGCGGTCGATCATCTCGGGCGGCGTGGGCGGAAACGAATACAGCAAAGGCCAGATACTTGAGCCGGTAAAACCATTCACCACGCCGACGCCCAGCTTCTGGGCGGCCCGGGCGGTGTTTTTCAGTTCTTCCGCGGCGCGAGCATTCACCCCCACCGGATTGCCGTCGCCCCAGACGTGCGGCGGCAGAATGGCCTGGTGCCGGCCGTCGATGGCGTCGAGCACCGCTTGGCCGACCAGGTGCGCGCTGATG
>DASVHB010000617.1:0-4387 GCA_036379195.1 Pirellulales bacterium | reverse complement strand
CCATCATCGGTATTCTGGCGGCCCTCTTGCTGCCGGCCGTGCAGCACGCGCGGGCCGCCGCGAGGCGACTCGACTGTCTCTCGCACTACCGGCAAATCGGCATTGCGGTGCATCAGTATTACAACCTCAACAACGGCCGCTTCTTCCTGCACCACCCGTTCGACGCCGACGTGATCTCGAACGTCGGGCTGGCAAATTCCTTCGCTGAAATCTATTGGGAAGACAAGCTCATGCCGTTCATCGGCGGCAGCCAGGAAGCCAACGAGCAATTGGCCAGGCAGGGCTTATGGGTGGCCGACGAGGCCGTCTATCGCTGCGCCGACGATCTCTCGACGCGGAAGCCGTATGTCGATCCGGCCACCGGCAAAATTGATGGCGTCGAGCAGCGCACCAGCTACCTGCTCAATTCGCAACTCAGCCACAAAACACGCCGCTACGGACTGTGGACGCTCGATCGCTTCATTCAAGAGGTAGGCACGTCGAGCTTCGTCTGCTTTGCCGAACGCAACGCCGGAGCATTTTCGACCCTCGCGGGTGAAGACCCGCGCCAAGACGATTACGATATCTGGCTGGGCACCGGAATTTTTCAGCCCTGGCTGGCGTTTGAGCGGCATTCGGGCATGGCCAACTATCTCTATCTCGACGGCCATGCCAGCACGCTGCGCTGGGCCGACGCCGTGCGCGACATGTTCCCCGATAAGCACGTGTTCACGCAAGACATGAGCTATCCGTGAACGGCGCCGCCGGTGGCGTCAACCCGATAGTTCCGCTATCGGCCTGCCTTCCTGCAAGATGGGCACGGGGCGGCCGGCGAAATTGTTGATCGCCACCCGCTGGGCGTCGATGCCCAGATGCCGGTAGACGGTGGCCAAAAAATCGCCGACGCTCACGCGGCGATCGATCACTTGCTCGCCGCGGGCGTCGGTGGCGCCGATGACTTGCCCGGGCGAAACGCTTCCGCCGCTGAACAAGATGGAGGTGGCCCCAGGCCAGTGATCTCTGCCGGGCTGCACCACGCCGGCGGCGCCGCTGGCCGCGCCCGCTCCGGTGCTGGCCGCGTAGCTGATCTTGGGCGTGCGGCCAAATTCGCCGCTGACGATCAACAGCACCCGTTCGGTCAGGCCGCGCTGGTGCAAATCTTCGATGAGCGCCGCCACCGCCTGGTCGAACGCCGGCGCGCGAAAGCGCATGGCCTCGAACACATGATGATTGACCGCGTGATCGTCCCAGTTGTTCACGCGGCCGCACAGCGGCCCGCCAAGCTGCGTGGTGACCAGATCGACGCCGGCTTCGACCAGCCGCCGGGCCATCAGGCATTGCTGGCCCCAGGAGTTCATTCCATAGCGCTCGCGCGTCGCCTGGTCTTCGCGCGACAGGTCGAACGCCGCCCGCGCTTCGCTGCCGGTGAGCATTTGCCAGGCTTGCGATTCAAAGGCGTCGAGCGCGTTCATTTCGCCGCGCTGGTCGATTTCGCGGCGCAGCCGATCGAAGCGCTTGCGAAGCGAAATTCGTTCGTCGAGCCGGCCGGCCTGCGCGGCGCTGGCCAGACCGATGTTGGGCACTCGAAATTCCGGCGCGCTGAGATCGCCGCCGACAATAAACGGTTCGTAGGCCGGACCCAAATAGGCGGCGCCCAAGTAATTGGCCGGCGGCACGCCCACGTAATTCGGCAGCGCGCGTTTCGGATCGCGCCGCAGGTAATTGGCGATGGCAAACAGGTCGGGTTCGTCGGGCTTCTGCTTCAGTTCGCGCACCGGATGCCCGGTGAGAAGCTGCTGCGTGCCTTGCTGATGGCAAAAGCCGGTGTGAACCATCGACCGCAGCAGCGTGAAGCGATGGGCCAGCGCCGCCTGCCGCGGGAGCAGCTCGCAAAGCTGGATGCCAGACACCGAGCTGTCGATGGCCGCATAAGGCCCGCGATAATCGCTGGTGGCGGCGGGCTTGGGGTCGTAGGTTTCGAGATGGCTGGCGCCGCCGGGCAGCCACACCAGAATGACGGCGGTTCGCTGGCTGTCGCTCTTGGCGGCCTCTGCCCGCAGGCGAAACAGCTCGGCCAGCGAAAGGCCGCTGATACCCGCCAGCCCCGCGCGCAGCAATTCTCGGCGGTGAAAAGCGGCGGAAAGCCGGGCGGCAGGTCGGTGACGATCGCGCATGGCAAGCGTACCAAACGAGGGCGGGGTCGTGCGGGCGGATTCTCAATATACCAAAGCCCGATCGTTAAAGTACATGATTACGGTCGCCATCCATTCTCACATCGTTACTCTCCCGGCTCAGCAGGCACGACGACCCGCATGGCACGCGGTATTGCCTCGATCTCGATGGGCGCGAAATCCGCCGCTTCGCCATCGATTTCCAGCGGCACCGGTTCAGCGGCGGTCAGGCGAATGCGCTTGGCTTGCCCGTAATGAACGTCGGCCCGCCGCCGATGCCGGCGCAGCCAAACGGCCAGGGCATAGCGGGCCAGCGGCAGGTTGCCCGGCCGCTCGAAGACCACCCAATCGAGCAATCCGTCGGTGGGGTCGGCGTCGGGCGCTAGCATCAGGTTGCTGGCGTATCGCGGCACGTTGAACACCATGCACAGCGCGCCGCGCGCCTGCCGGCCGTCGGCGTCGATATCGAGCAGCGGATAGCGATAGCCGAACGCCGCGAAGACGATGGGCGCGGCGTAGCTGAAGCTGCGCACCCGGCGCAGTCCCTCGCTCTGCCGCCGCCAACGGGCCAGCCGATGCGCCGCCTCGCCATCGAAGCCCGCGCTGGCCACGATGGCGAACAGCCGTTCGCCGGCCCGGCCCAGGTCGATCGTTCGCGTGCCGCCGGTTGCCAAAACTTCGGCGGCGCGGCGCGGGTCGCGGCACGTCTCGAATTGCCGAGCGAACAGGTTTTCGTTGCCCAACGGAAACATATAGACTGGCAGCCGAGTCTGCAGATTGATGACATGATTGAGCGTGCCATCGCCGCCCGCCGCCACCACCGCGCGGTATTGCTCGGGGGCCGCGGGGTCGGCGGCCACCTCGGCCAGCTCGGGCAAGTGCCAGATGACGCGGCACACCAGCCCCTGCTGGGCAATGGCGGTGGCCAAAGCCTCGACGCACGAGCGGTTCTCACGCCGTCCGCTGTAGGGATTGGCAACCACGATGATGTTGCGTACTTCGGGCGCGAACGCGGTCGCTAGGGGCCGCGGCTGAGCCGAGGGAAGATCGAGCGAGTCTCGCCTACTTTGGGTCATTTTGGACCGCCGAAATTCTGCTAAAATCACCCGGTTCGCAGGCGCCTGTCCGCAGGGCGAGAATTTGCCAGAAAAACCTCTTGCTTCGATACGTATACGTCGATACACTAATCAGGTGTACACGGTTCGGGTGGCGGCCCCTTGGGTCGGGGCCGCCAGGTCGGGCCGCGACTCTCAAGCAAAGGATTCGCCCATGGTCACCGCCGTCCGCTCCAATCACCGCGTCGCCAAGAAAGATCTCATTATGGCCAAGACTACCGCCAAAAGCAGCGAAAAGAAATCGGCAGGCGCCGACCACGCCGGGCTGAAGCTCGACGAGCACCCGCAACTTCGCAACACACTGGCCCAGATCGAAAAGCAGTTTGGCGAAGGCGCCATCATGCCTCTGGGCAGCGACGCCGAGATTCGCATCGAAGGGCTTTCGACCGGCAGTCTTTCGCTCGACTTGGCCTTAGGCGGGCGGGGCATTCCCAAAGGGCGGATTATCGAGATTTTCGGCCCTGAGTCGAGCGGCAAAACCACGCTGGCCTTGCACGTGGTGGCCTGGGCGCAACGTTCGGGTGGCATCGCCGCCTTTATCGATGCCGAGCACGCGCTCGATCCGAGCTGGGCCAAGAAGCTGGGGGTCGAGCTCGAGAGCTTGCTGGTCAGCCAGCCCAGCAGCGGCGAAGAGGCGATGAACATCACCGAGATGCTCATCAAATCGAACGCGGTCGATGTAATCGTGGTCGACTCGGTGGCGGCGCTCGTGCCCCAGAAGGAGCTGGACGGCGAAATGGGCGACTCGCACGTGGGCTTGCAGGCCCGGCTCATGAGCCAAGCCTTGCGGAAGCTCACCGGAGCGATCTCAAAGAGCAAAACCTGCGTGATCTTTATCAACCAAATCCGCGAAAAAATCGGCGTGATGTTCGGCAGCCCCGAAACCACGCCCGGCGGACGCGCCCTGAAGTTCTATAGCTCCTGCCGTATCGATGTGCGCCGGATCGGGCAGCTCAAAGAGGGCGAAGAAGTGGTCGGCCAGCGGGTGCGGGCCAAAGTGGTCAAAAACAAGGTGGCGCCCCCCTTTAAGGTCGCCGAGTTTGATATGATGCATTCCAAGGGGATCAGCTACGAGGGGGACGTGCTCGATCTGGCCATGCTGCAAAAGCTGGTCGTCCGTTC
>DASVHB010000616.1:0-6052 GCA_036379195.1 Pirellulales bacterium | reverse complement strand
GATCAGCGCGTCGAGCCCAAAGCGAATGCCCAGGCCGGGTATTTCGAACACGCTGTCCATCCATTGGGCGAGCAGGTCGAGTTCGGGATCGAGCTCGCGGCGATATCTTGGCCGCACCTCGGGCTGGATGAGTTCGTTCGGCATGGTGGAGGCTGCTCGCAAGTGGCGCGCCGGTTCGTACAATGAAATCAAATCGCCAAGAACAGAGCTTATCATGGCTACGGATCGATCGGCACTGTACCGGGGGGCGGATTCAGTCGCCCGGATTCTTCGGCTAGTGGGGCTGATGGCGGCGGTCATCGCGTCGCTGCTGACATTTCCCGCCGGCGTGCCTTGCATGGTGGCGGGTTGGCTGCTGGCCGCCAGCTACTTCGTGTGGCGGCGGCGACGGCGCAGCGAAATCGGGTGCCTGGCGACACCGTTGCTGGTGCTGTTGATCAAACGGGTAGACTGGCCACCGGCGATGTGGCTGCTGTTAATCGTCGTCGTGTCGGCGTTGATGTTCCATTTTGCACGCCGCGAAGATGCCAATGCCGACCCGCGGCGGTGGAGGACGGTTGCCGCAGTTTGGTTGGCGTGGCTGGCGTGGGCTTACCAATACCATTGCGCCGCCCACGCCGATCACGCGGCGCCGATGCTCGATCATCGCCCCATTGTTTGCATTGGCGATAGCCTGACATCGCTTGGTCGAGGAGGAGGCTATCCGGAAGTGCTCGCTACGATGGTCTCGTTGCCGGTGGTCAATCTGGGGCAGCCCGGCATCACGTCGGGCGAGGCTCTCAAACAATTGCCGGCCCTACGCGCCGCGCGCCCGCAGGCCGTGGTGATCGAACTGGGCGGCCACGACTTTTTGAAAGATCCGTCGCTGTTGAAAACACGCAGTCGAGCCGACACCAAACAGAACCTCGTTCGGTTGATTTCGGCGGCGCGCGAGGTAGGCGCCGAAGTGGTGATGATTGAAATCCCCCGCGCCTTCGTCAGCGATCCGTTCGCGGGACTCGAACGCGAGCTGGCTCGTCAGTACGATCTGGAGCTGGTCTCCGACACCACGATCCGCGAATTCGTGCTTTTCAGCCGGCACGCGCCGCCCGGCATGTGGACCGGCGGCCCGTATCTCAGCGACGATGGGTTGCACCCCAACGCGCGCGGCAACGATTTGCTCGCCCGCCAAGTGGCCGGGTCGTTGGTACGCCTTTATGGCCCCGCGGTGCTCGCGGCGAAAGCGCGCTAGCCGCGGTCGGCGAGAATAAAATGGCTGATTCGATTTTTTTGCCTTGTGGCCCGAGGTTTGCGTCTTCCCCGCGCGCACAGTGTTCCACCAATCCATCGCTGAGGAGTGTTGCTATGTCTGGCAAAGCCGACGAAATGAAGGGTCGTGTGAAGGAAGCTGCCGGGGCCATGACCGACGACGACCAATTGCGCCGCGAAGGCAAGGTCGATCAGACCACGGGCAAAGTCAAGCAAACTGCCGAAAAAGTCATCGACAAAGCTAAAGACGCCCTGCAGGGCGCCAATCGGAATGTCTGATTCACGATCGAATTGTGTGTTTATCTTGTTGAGGGAGAACGTGTCATGCTGCGCTGGTCGTTGCTTTTCTTGGTGATCGCCCTGGTGGCCGGGCTGTTCGGCTTCTGGGGAGTCGAAGGGTTGGCCATGTGGTTCGCCCGGGTGCTCTTTGGCGTGTTTTTGATCTTGTTTATTGTGTCGCTGATTTTCGGCCGCGCCCCGCGCGCCCCATAGCTCGGAAGACGTCGCGCAGGTTTACGGTCAGTAGCCGGTTTCAGGATACAGCGGAATCGGCTGGGGCAACGGCCGTTGCACGGGAGGATTGCGATCGACCGGCGGCAGGCGTTCGACCTTCGGTGCCGAGAGCGGTGGCGCCAGGATGGCTGGCGCAGTCGAGGGAGCCGAGAATCGATTCACGGCGCCGTACGGTACGGGCTTGCCCGGTACGCGGGAGATGGTTTGCCGTGGCAAACCGCTTCTCGTCGGGCCGCGATAAGGCACCATCCAGCGTTGCGGCTGGCCGGTTGCGGGCGTACGAATCGCGCGAGCCATTGGCGTAGGGGCGACGCGCTGCGCCGCTGGCGGCCGGTGGCCGGGAATTACCACCGGGGCCAGCACGCCGCCGAACTCGAGTTCTTTGGCCGCCAGAACCATGCCACGCTTCGTGCTTGCAGCCGCGGTGGGCGGCTCGGTTTCGATCGGCGGTTCGGCCGCGCCACTCGCAAACGTAAAGGCCGCCAACCGGTGAGTCGGAGTCGCCGCTGATTCGATTGCTTCAGCGCTCACAGCAGCCAGCAATAGCAGTTTGTATTGCGCCCAGTTGTATTCCGCACCGGCCGCGGCGCCGACGCGCAACACCAGTGTGGCCACGCCGCGTTCGTTGCCGGCATAGGTCGCCAGGCTTGCGGGCGCTCTGCTCGGGTCCCAGGCGATGGGCGTCAGTTGGCCGCGTGCCAGCCGCCGGGCGATCGGCTCGGCCGACTGGCTATAGCGAAGTTCCGCTTCGCGGCGCGTGGCCTCCAGAAGCACAATGCGATCAGGCTTCAGGTCGTCGAGCAACTCAAGTAAGGCCCGTGTCTCGGGTTCACTTTCCGGCGTCCGACCGCTCAGCCAGTGATCGCCGATGGGCACTTTGCGCCATTGCCGCGTGGGAAAGTTCATATCGAGTCGCACGCCGCGCGCGTTGGTTCGCGAGCCGCGCAAGCGACCATCGGGGTTCGGATCGCGCACCACGGTGACCGTCGCACCGTCCAAGCGCCGCGGAAACCGCTCAAAATGCTCGACTAGCCGCTCCAGCAACTCGACACCCGCGGGTTCGTCACCTTCCAAAGGCCCGACCACCAGGATCTGCTCGTCGCCACGACCGAACTGCCGATATTCAATGACGCGTTGCTCGACGCTGCGGGTCAGAATCTGCCAACCTTCATCGCCCCGGAAGCGCTCGCGCTCGGGCGACTCGGCAACCGGATGGTCGGAATCCGCCATCAACCGATGGTCGGCGGCCGGCGGCGACGGTTGCCAGGTTTGATCGTGCGGCGCCGAAAAAGCCGATTCTTCCGGCTGCCGAGGCGCTTGGGCCGTGGCGAGCGAGCACCACACGCCCAAGACGATCGAACCGGCGCCCGCCAGGCGCCTTAGCTTCAATTGCTGCATCGCTGTCTTCCCGTGTGCCACGGGCGCGCAATCGCCCAGAAAACATACCGCGCGTTTGGGCCAGGTCAAACAAAGATGAACAGGTGCGGCTTGCAAGGCCGCCTGCGAGACCGGCCCGCCCCGGCGGGCGCGCGGTTAGCCTTCCTGCGCCAGCGAGCACAGCGGCTTAAGCGGTCTGCCGCGATTCGCGTCGGGCAGCAAGTCGGCGATCGTCGACGAACCCAACGTCTTTTCCACCAGCGCCACGGCGCTATCGAGCCGGCCGTGGAGCGGGCAAAGCGACCGGTGGCTCGAAATGCCCAACGGGCAATGCTCGATGCGCCGCAACGGATCGACCGCTTGCACCACGTCGAGCACAGTCAGCTCCTTGGGCGGCACCGCCAACGAAAAGCCCCCGTGCAGGCCGCGCTGCGCGCGCACCAGCCCGCAACGACTTAGGCCCTGCATCACCTTGGCCAAATAGCCGGCGGGCACGCGCGTGACCTCGGCGATTTGCTGCGTCGTTTGGGGGGCATCGCTCTGATCGGCCAGAAAAACGATGGCCCGCAGTGCGTATTCGGCAGTCTGTGAAATCATCGGCGTTCCGTACGTGCGGATAGTCGGTACTTGTCGCCGCAGCCGAGCCGCGAAAAAAGCGACAAGCGGACCTTGACATCCATAATAGATCGGTTATCTTGAGCGTGCAATGGATAAATGGAGTTGGTTATCCGTTATTCGCGCTCGCGGGGCGTAAATGATCGCATGAGTACCTCGACATCCTTCGCTCCGGCGCGCCGGTTAACCTGGCAACGCGCCGCCGATTACCTCGCACTGACCAAGCCCAAGATCATGCTGATGGAGCTGGTCACGGTGGCGGTTGCCGCGGTGGTGGCCAACTCCGGCATGCCCGATCTTGGCTTGCTGGCCCACGCCTTGTTGGGCACCTTTCTGGTGGCGGCCGGTGCGGCCGCTTGGAACCAGTGGCTGGAGCGGAAGAGCGATGCCTGGATGGACCGCACGGCGCGGCGCCCATTGCCCGCCGCGCGAATGCCCAGTCGCGAAGCGGTGTTCTTCGGCACCGCCGTCGCCGTGATCGGTGTCGCGTACCTCGCCGCCACGGTCAATCTGCTGACGGCCGCGCTGGGGGCGCTCACCTGGCTGATTTACGTGGGCGTTTATACGCCGCTCAAGTCGCGCTCACCGGCCAACACGCCGGTGGGCGCGGTCTCTGGAGCACTGCCGATCTTGATGGGATGGACCGCCGTCGGCGGACGGTTCAACGTCACCGCGGCCACGCTGTTTTCGATCGTCTTTCTGTGGCAGTTCCCGCACGTCATGGCGATCGCATGGCTTTACCGGCGACAATATGCCGCTGCCGGGCTGAAAATGCTGCCGGTCGTCGATCCCACGGGTCGGCGAGCGGGCGCGCAGGCGGTGGTCGCGGCGTTCGTCCTGCTGCCGGTGAGCCTGTTGCCGGCGATGATTCGTTTCGCCGGCCCTGGTTACGTGATGTGGGCGCTAGCGCTCGGCCTGGGGCAACTTTTTTGCGCCGTGGCATTTTTGCTGCGTCGCAACGACCACACGGCCCGTGCGCTGTTCCGGGCGACCTTGATTTACTTGCCGGCGTTGCTGGTGTGGCTCGCTGCCAGCACGTTCCTCGTGGCAGGCGATTGACACCGCATTTCCAGCCGCATACCATACAGCCAGCGACAAACAAGACAACAAGACACGGATATCCACTATACCTCCTTCGAGAATCGGTCCCATGCTCTACCCCACGGATCAGAACGCCCTTCGATCACCCTCGCCGAATCAGGCACTGGCTGTTTGTTTCTCGTTGCTCTTCACGTTAGTCGCGCTTCTGCCTTTGGCGGGCTGCGACTCCAAGCCCGCGGCGCCGCCGGTGATCGAGGCGACATTGGTCGGTTCGGGAACCATTGGAGGCCGCGTGACGCTGGAGGGCACGCCTCCCGAAGCAAAGGAATTGCCGCTCGATGCGGCTTGCTCCGCTTCGTGCAAGGAGCACGCCCAGGAAATGCCGCGCTTCACGCGCACCTACGTGACGCAAGATGGCGGGCTTGGCGACGTGCTGGTCACCCTGGTCGATATTCCGCCGCAACCGGTCCCCGCCGGAACGGGTCCGCTGGTCATCGACCAACGCGGCTGTGAGTATCAACCGTACGTCGCCGCTTGCCAGGTCGGTCAGACGATTCAGGTGAACAATCTCGATCCGTTGACGCACAACATCCACACGCTGCCCGAAGTGCCCGGCAACAAAGAAGTCAACAAAAGCCAGGCGGCCAAAGCCAAGGCGTTGGAGTTCGTTTACGACAAGCCAGAAGAGTTTCTGATGTTCAAGTGCGATGTCCACCCCTGGATGTTCACCTACGTCAGCGTGTTGAACCATCCGTTTTATGCCGTGACCAGCGAAGACGGCCGCTTTGAAATCAAGGGCCTGCCCGACGGCAAATACAAGGTGAAATTCAAGCACCGCAAGGCCGGCGAGAAGATCGAACAGGTCGAGGTCAAAGACGGCCAGGCCACGATCGACGTCGTGCTGACGGTCCCGGCGGCTTAGGATCCCTAACAGAACCACACCAACCCGAAGCGTAAGCGAGGAAATTCGCGGAGTTACGCAACTGCCTCGCTTACGCTTCGGGTTAGTGTTAGGGCTTCTTATGAACGGACGAAAAATTACTTCGACATACAGACCATCCATGTCATCGCACGAGCCAGGATTCGTCCGCAAGTACGTTTTCTCCGTCGATCATAAGGTGATCGGCATTCAATACGCCCTCACCTCGCTCGTCTTCCTGTTCATCGGCCTGACGCTGATGCTCTTGATGCGCTGGCAGATCGCCCATCCTGGAGAGCCGGTGCCCGTGGTGGGCGGACTGCTGGAGAGCGTCTTGGG